>NZ_JBFAAX010000462.1:0-4639 GCF_040639995.1 Actinosynnema sp. NPDC023658
GCCGTCGGAGAGCAGCGGTGCCGCCGCGCCGTCGGCCGAGGCGGACGTCAAGTCCGCTCCGATCACCAGGACGTAGGTGGGGCGGCCCGCCCTGACCTGGTCGGCGGCGACCGCGAGGGCGTAGCAGAACCCCGCGGAAGCGGCCGACAGGTCGAACGCTCCCGCATTCTTCGCGCCGAGGCGGTACGCGACCTCCACCGCCACGGCCGGCGTCCGCGTGAGGTCCGTGGTGGTGGCGACCACGACGCAGCCGATCCGCACCGCGTCCACGCCCGCGTCGACCAGCGCCTCCGTCCCCGCCCGCACGGCCATGTCGACGAGCGCGTCGACCGGGTCGACCCGACGGCGGACCGCGCACAGGTCGGGAATTCCACGTCCGTATTCGAGCGTCCTGCACCTCTCGGTGCTTTCGGGAAACGGGTCGGGTCTGTGCACACTCAAACTGATTATCCGGGCGTAAGACGCTCCGGTACGCATGCGAATGGCCAAGTTCATCCCCCGGGAACTTGTCGCGGACGGATCCGTGCCCCCATTGACGGAACGTCCGGCTCGTGGCGACCGTAGTCGAGTTCGTAGCCGGCACCCAGAGCCGTGACCCGCAAGGGGTACTCGGACGTGTTTCCTTGGAGGTTGCCGCACTCATCTGATGGGCGGGTGCCGAACCGTCCTCGGCTCGGCGGGGCCTCCGCTGCGCACCGCTCCGGCTTCGAGGGAGGCACGTCCGGTCGAATGCGCCGGTCGAAGTCGGCTGGAGCCGACGGTAGTGGACATCAACGAACGAATGGTCCGAACACGGTGCTGGAACCGGCTTTCGCTCCATTCCGTCCCGGAGTTCCGCTCTCCGCGCCAAAACCTTTCCACCAGTCCAAGACCGGAAACGGGACCAGGCCGTGTGGCTGACTTCCGACGTCCCGAAGGTCTTGTGCCAGGTCGGACTCGGTAGGTCAAGCCGGACGCGGTCCGTCCCGCCGTGGAGCCGGCCGAGCCCGCTCGTGGCCGTGCAGGGCGGTGACCAGCGTGTCGGCCAGGGCAGCCGCGATCGTGCCGCTCGGGTCGAGGTCGGGGTCGTAGATGGTCAGCTCCATCCCCACGCACGCCGGCCCGGCGATCAGCGGGCCGAGCAGGGCGGTCAGCTCGGCGAAGTCGAGACCACCGGGGTCGGGCGCGTCGGCCGCGGGCATCACCGAGGGATCGAGGACGTCCGCGTCCAGGTGCACGAAGTAGCCGTCCAGACCCACCAGCTGCTCGACGACCCGCTCACCGGTGGCGGTCGCGCCTGCCGCGCGGATCCCTGGTGTGGTGTGGACGGTCAAACCCGCAGCACGCGCCTCCTGCAAGTGCACGTCGTAGTCGCGTACGCCCAGCACGACGACGTCCTGCTCCCTGAAGTACGGCGCCAGGCCATCGATGTCGGAGATCGACGGCTGCCCGCGACCGGTCACGATGGCCGTGCCCTCGCCGCCCGAGGCGCCCACGTCCGCGCTGTTGCCCGTGTGCCGGAAGTCGATGGAGCCGTCCAGGTAGACCAGGCCGTAGCGCCCGCGCCGGCGCAGGGCCAGCGCCGGGCCGAACAGGATCGAGCAGTCCCCGCCCAGCAGCACCGGGAAGTCGCCGCGATCCAGTACCGCCCCGGTCCGCTGGGCGAGCCGCACCGTATAGCCCGCCAGCGCCGCGCCGTTGATGACCCCGTCCCCGGGCTTCCAGTCGCGGACGTCGTAACGCGGCGGCACGACCACGCCGGCGTCGGCGGCGCCCAGCCGGTCGAGCAGGCGCTGGTCGCGCAGCGCGCCGGCCAGCTTGTAGCAGCCCGGCACGAGCCCGGGCGCGGGTGGCCGCAGGCCCAGGTTGGACGGAGCGTCGAGCACGGCCAACGAGCGCGCGGCGCTGACGCCGGGGGATTCGTCCATCACGTCACGAGCCTCCCGTGCTTGGTGGATCTCGAGGGACCGAGGGCTGACGAACTCCGGCGCCTTCAGCCGGTCGAGGTTCCGCGTCCGATCGTCGCACTGCGGCCGGGGTCGCCATCGCCTGAGTGCTCGCCTGGTCGGTGGCACCGGCGCAATCACAGTCGCGCACCCGCCATGGACCGGACCATCGCGACGCTCATGCGCGCGACGTGGCGGTGGCCCTCGCCGCGATGGTGCTGACGATGTCGTCGATGCGGGCGGCGTAGCCGGCGGGATATGTCATGTTGCCGTTGTGGCCGCCGGGGAACTCCTCGACCGGGACCCCGAGCAGTGCGCCGAGCTCGACGGCGCACTTGTGGTCGAAGACGTCGCGGGGAGTGGTGCGACCGGACGCGGGCACGACGACGACCGGCGTCCGCCGCAAGGCCGCGACGTCCAGGTGGTCCTGCCGGACGGTGGTGAAGTCGTGCCCGATGAAGTAGTCGAAACCGGCGGCCCGGTCGGCGGTCAGCGGGACCGGCCGTACGCCCGGCTCCACGTCCTGCCGCGCCGGGTCGATGCCGAGCGCCGCGGCCACCGGTCGAAGCGCCGCCTGCCACCCGCTCGCCCGGAACACCTCTTGGCACTCCTCCAGCTCCCGCAGGTGGCGGGCTCGTTCGGTGGCGCCCAGCAGCCAAGGGGCGACGGGCTCGTGCGCGATGAGCGCCCGCAGTTGTCCGGGGTGCTCGACGGCCAGGTGCAGGCCGATGACGGCGCCCATGCTGCAACCGAGCATCAGGGCGGGTTCGTCGGTCAGCGCGGCCAGCAGCCGGTGGACGTCGTCGGCGTGCGTCGCCATCGAGGGCTGCGCGTCCGGGTCGTGGACGAGGCTGCGGGACAGGCCTCGCCGGTCGTACGTGAGTACCGCGTACCGATTCTCCAGGTGCCGCACCAGGTCTTCGCTGCGGTTGGCGTCGCCCTCGCCGCTCTGGGACATCAGCAGCAGGGGACCGCTTCCGCGGATCTCGTAGTGGAGATCGGCGCCGGCCACCGGCACGGTTCCGGTTTCGCGGCCCTTCACGCGTGTTCCAGCGGGCTCGTGGTGCTCGGGTCGCGGCCGAGGAAGGCCAGCATCCTCCGGTGGGCCGGTGCGTCGTCGGTCGAGGCGGCAGCCGGCCCGAACATGCCGGGACGGCGGAAGGCGCTGAAGTCCATGCCGCGCATGACGGCGAGCAGTTCGGCGCACAGCGCTTCGTCGATGAGGTGGTGCTGCCCGGTGGCGAGCGCCAGGTCGGCACCGTGTGCGAGGAGCTCGGTGAGGTGGATGAGGGCGGCCATCGGGCCGGGCACCTCCCCGAACCCCAACCGGACAGCCGTGGCGTTCAGATCCTCGAGGCGGCCCCAGGCCGCGCGGTCGAGGTCGGCGGCGATGGCGTACGAGGCCTGCGGGTCGCCGCCCAGCCAGTCGTCCTCGTGTGCGGCGCCCGGGTCCGTCCCGGTGAGCTCCGCGGCGAAGATCCGCATGCCGCCGACCAGGTGGTTGAGTTCGGTGCGCACGTCCCAGCCGGGGCAGGGGGTCGGACCGGCGAGCTCATCGTCGGTGATGCCCTCGACGATGAGGGCGGTCATGTCGATGGCCCGGTCGATCCGGTCGATCACTGCGGTCATGGCGGTTCTCCGCTCGTCGTGGTGGTGGTTGTCAGGCGGACGTGGGGTGGACGGCGAGGACGTCGTCGAGCCAGTCGTAGACACGGCTGAACGCCAGGCGCTGCGCTCCGGACTGGCAGTGGGCGTCCGCGCCCTCGTCGGCGGTGAACTCCACGAACGTCTTGGGGCAGGTGAGGTGCTGGTAGAGCAGTTCGGGCTGACCTTTGAAGAAGCCGTCGTCGGCCCCGGCGCAGACCAGGGTGGGGCAGGTGATCCGCTCCGCGATGCCGTCGCGCAGGTGGTAGTCGAGGTAGGCGGCGCCGAACGCGCGCGGGGTGTCCACGCCCATGGCGAACATGCCGTGCTCGATGGCCCAGCGCACCATCGGGCCGGCGTCCATGACCTCCTCCATCATCGCGTCGAGCTCGGGGTCGCTGTCGGCGCGCAGCCGCCGCTCGGCCTCGGCGCGGGGGAGCGGCACGCCGGAGGTGGCGATCTCGCCCAGGTCGTAGACGCCGTCGAGGCAGATGAGGGCGGCGACGCGCTGGTCGAAGGCGGCGGCGCGGGGCGCGAGCTGACCACCCATGCTGACGCCGAACAGGGCGATGCGGGATCCGTCGACCTCGGGCAGGGTCAGCGCGTGGTCGAGGACGGGACCGACGACGTTCTCCCAGTCCGGGCGGAACACCAGGCCCTGGTGGTGACGGGTGCCCGGCTGGCCGGGCCCGTCGAAGGCGAGCACGGTGTAGCCGCGTTCGAGCGCCGCGGCCGCGCCGAAGAAGTGCAGCTCCTCCACGGTGCCGTCGAAACCGTTGCCGATCACGACGGTGGGGCGCGGGGTGGAGTCGTCGACCCGGTACAGGTAGCCGGGCAGGGTGGTGGCCTCGTACGGAATCTCGACCGGCTCGACGACGGGGTCGAACAGCGCCGCGGCCTGGCGGAAGGACGCCACCGAGGCGTCGTAGGCGTGCCGGATGCGCGGGTCGGCGGCGTCGGCGTGCAGGAAGAACTCGGCGGCCCGGTAGTAGTTCGACGCCCGCAGGAAGCCGTCCCGGGCGCTGACCCGACGCTCGGCCTTCAGCGAGGCCCTGGCCTCGCCGGCCACC
>NZ_JBFAAX010000463.1:0-4637 GCF_040639995.1 Actinosynnema sp. NPDC023658
GGGCGGCCGGCGACGACCGGACCGAGGCGCTGCGGCGCCGGGTCGCGCGGCGGGCGTTCGACCCGGCGTGACCCCGGCACGCGCACGGGCGGCCCGGCACCGGGCCGGGCCGCCCACCGCGTGTCCGAGGTCCGTCGTCAGAGGCTGACCTCCGGCTTCAGGCCAGGGCGGACAGCTTCCCGAACTCCTCGTCGGTCAGCTCGATCCGCGCGGCGGCCACGTTCTCCTCCAGGTGCGCGATCGACGACGTGCCCGGGATCGGCAGCACGACCGGCGACTTGCGCAGCAGCCACGCCAGCGCGAGCTGCGCGGGGGTGGCGCCGTGCTCCTTGGACGCCGCGTCCAGCACGCCGCCCGGACGGGCCAGCTCACCGGTCGCCACCGGGAACCACGGGATGAACGCGATGCCCAGCTCGGTGGTGCGCTCCAGCACCGCCTCGTGGCCGCGGTTGGCCAGGTTGTACAGGTTCTGCACGCTCGCGATCGGCGCGACGGCCCGCGCGGCCTCGAGCTGGGCGACGTCCACCTCGGACAGCCCGATGTGCCGGATCTTGCCCTCCTCCTGCAACGCGCGCAGCTCCCCGACCTGGTCCTCCAGCGGGTAGTCCGGGTCGATGCGGTGCAGCTGGTAGAGGTCGATGCGCTCGACGCCGAGCCGGACCAGGCTGGTCTCCACGGCCTGCCGCAGGTAGGCGGGCTTGCCCAGGGTGATCCACTGGTTCGGGCCGGTGCGCAGCAGGCCGCCCTTGGTCGCGATGACCAGGTCGTCGGCGTACGGGTGCAGCGCCTGCCGGATCAGCTCCTCGTTGATGTGCGGGCCGTACGAGTCCGCGGTGTCGATGAAGTTGACGCCCAGCTCCCGCACCCGGCGCAGCAGGGCGATCGCGTTGTCGCGATCGGGCGGGTAGCCCCAGATGCCCTCACCGGTGAGCCGCATCGCGCCGTAGCCGAGGCGGTTGACGGTCAGGTCCCCGCCCAGCGAAAAGGTCTCAGACACCTCTGGTGCTCCTCGAAACTCGGGTGACGCTCAAGTACTCCTCCCCGCCAACCCCCGGGAGCACGCCGGTTGTTCCCGTCGCGCCGGACGTCCGGTGGGCGGACGCGTGAAGAGGATCACGACGCCCGCCCGCCTGACGCCCGCTACCGCTTGGCCACCAGCGTGAGCACGTCGTACTTGGCCACCGACTCGCCCTTCTGGTTGACCAGGTCGGCGTCCCAGCGGACCTCGCCGTAGTCCTGGTCCTCGCGGGGCGTGATCTGCTTCGCGGTCAGCGTCACGGTCAGCTCGTCGCCGGGGAACGTGGGCGTGAGGAACCGCAGGTTCTCCAGCCCGTAGTTGGCCAGCACCGGCCCCGGCTCGGGCGAGACGAACAGGCCCGCCGCGAACGACACCACCAGGTAGCCGTGCGCGACCCGGCCGCCGAAGAACGGGTTCGCCGCCGCGGCTTCCTCGTCCATGTGCGCGTAGAACGTGTCGCCGGTGAACTCGGCGAAGTGCTCGATGTCGGCCAGCGTCACCGTCCGGGGCCCGGCCACGACCGTGTCCCCGACCCGCAGCTCCCGCAACGACTTGCGGAACGGGTGCACGTCGGACTCGGTGCGCGGCGCACCCGCCACCCACCGGCCGGTGACCGCGCTCAACACCCTCGGGCTGGCCTGCACGGCCGTGCGCTGCATGTGGTGGAGCACGCCGCGGATGCCGCCCATCTCCTCGCCGCCGCCCGCGCGGCCAGGTCCGCCGTGCACCAGCATCGGCAGCGGCGAGCCGTGGCCGGTGGACTCCTTGGCGTCGTCGCGGTCGAGCACCAGCACCCGGCCGTGCCACGGCGCGACCCCCAGCACGACGTCACGGGCGAAGTCCACGTCGTGCGTGACGACCGAGCCGACCAGGCTGCCCGCGCCCCGCGCCGCCAGCTCGACCGCGTGCTCGGCGTCGCGGTAGGCCATCAGCGTCGACACCGGCCCGAACGCCTCCACCTCGTGCGGCTGGGCGTGGTCCGGGTCGGCCTTGAGCAGCACCGGCGACAGGAACGCGCCGCGCTCGGCGTCGGCGTCCACCACGTCGACGCGGTCGAGCGAGCCGTAGACGACGTCACCGACCTCCAGCAGCGCCTTGAGCGACCGCCGGACCTCCTCGCGCTGCTCCAACCCGGCCAGCGCGCCCATCCGGACGCTCTCGTTCGCGGGGTTGCCGATGACGACCTTCGCCAGGCGCGCGGTCGCGGCGTCCGCGACGGCGTCCAGGAGCGGGGCGGGCACCAGGGCACGCCGGATCGCGGTGCACTTCTGGCCGGCCTTGACCGTCATCTCGCTGACGAGCTGCTTGACGAACAGGTCGAACTCGGGCGTGCCCTCGACCGCGTCCGGGCCGAGGATCGAGCAGTTCAGCGAGTCCGCCTCGGCGTTGAACCGCACGCTGTTGCGCACCACGGTCGGGTGGGTGCGCAGCACCTGGGCGGTGGACGCGGAGCCGGTGAAGCCCACCAGGTCCTGCCCGGTGAGGTGGTCGAGCAGGTCGCCCGCGCTGCCGGTGACCAGCTGCAACGAGCCCTCGGGCAGCAGGTCGGAGGCCAGCATCAGCTCGACCAGCTTCTCGGTGACGTAGGCGGTCTGGGACGCGGGCTTGATCAGCGACGGCACGCCCGCGATGAACGCGGGGGCGAACTTCTCCAGCGGGCCCCACATGGGGAAGTTGAAGGCGTTGATCTGCACCGCGACGCCCCGCAGCGGCGTGGCGACGTGCTGCCCGACGAACGTGCCGCCCTTGCTCAGGGGCTCCACCGCGCCGTCGACGTGCACCTTGTCGTTGGGCAGCTCGCGCTTGGCCTTGCTCGCGTAGCCGAACAGCACGCCGATGCCGCCGTCGACGTCGATCAGCGAGTCGGTCCTGGTCGCGCCCGACCGGGCGGACAGGGCGTACAGCTCGTCGCGGTGCTCGCGCAGGTACGAGGCGAGGGCCTTGAGCAGGGCCGCGCGCTGGTGGAACGTCAGCTCGCGCAGCGCCGGCCCGCCGACGCGCCTGCCGTGGTCCAGCGCCGCCGCCATGTCGATCCCCTGCGACGAGATCCGGGCGATCTCCTCGCCGGTCACGGCGTCGTGCAGCGGCACGCCTTCGGTGGAGGGAGCGTGCCAGCGTCCGGACACGTAGCTGCGAAGCATGGCCATCGGGTGTCGACCTCCTCGTCGGGCCGGTGGGTGTCCCGGCATGACCCGACAGTAAAGCCTCCCTACTTTCATCGTGACTTGATTCAAGGTTATGCAGTAACTTCTGGCTGGCCGCCGCCAGAGTGAAGGGAGTGTCGATGAGGACACGAGTGGTGGTGAGCGCGGTGCTGCTCGCCTTCAGCGGGCTCGCCGTGCCCGCCGCGCAAGCCGCCCCGGCAACGAACGCCGCCGCCGACGTGGGCACCATGGCGGTGACCTTCGCGGAGGAGTTCAACGGCGCGGCCGGGACGCGGGTCGACGCCTCGAAGTGGAACACCGAGGTCGGCAACAACAACGGCAACAACCGCGAGCACCAGTACTACACGTCGTCGGCGAGCAACGCCGCCATGGACGGCGCGGGCAACCTGGTGATCACCGCCCGCAAGGAGAACCCGGGCAACTACAACTGCTGGTACGGCAGCTGCCTGTACACGTCGGCCAGGATCAACACCGCCGGCAAGTTCACCACGACCTACGGCAAGGTCGAGGCGCGGATGAAGATGCCGCGCGGCCGGGGCATGTGGCCCGCGTTCTGGATGCTCGGCCAGGACATCAACTCCGGCACGCCGTGGCCGAACAGCGGCGAGATCGACATCATGGAGTTCCTGGGCCACGACCTGGACACCGTGTACGGCACCATCCACGGTCCCGGGTACTCCGGCGCGGGCGGCATCGGCATGCCGTTCAACGGGCCGAACTTCGCCGACGGCTTCCACACCTTCGCGATCGAGTGGACGCCCACCGGCATCGCGTGGTCCGTGGACGGCACCGTCTACCAGCGCCGCACGCCGGCCGACGTCGGCGGCAACCAGTGGGTGTTCAACAAGCCGTTCTTCATCATCCTCAACCTGGCGGTCGGCGGCGAGTGGCCGGGCTACCCGGACGCGAGCACCACGTTCCCGCAGCAGCTCCTGGTCGACTACGTGCGCGTGTCGACGGTGGACGGCACCCAGCCCACGGGCGGTCGGATCACCGGCGTCGGCGGCAAGTGCCTGGACGTGGCGGCCGCCAACTCCGCCAACGGCACCCCCGTCCAGCTGTACGACTGCAACGGCACGGCCGCCCAGCAGTGGTCGCGCCCGGGTGACGGCTCGATCCGCGCGCTGGGCAAGTGCCTGGACGCGGCGTCGGGCGGCACGGCCGACGGCACGCTGGTCCAGCTGTGGGACTGCAACGGGTCCGGCGCGCAGAAGTGGGCGGTGAGCGGTGCGAAGGACATCGTGAACATCCAGGCGAACAAGTGCCTGGACGCCCAGAACGGCAGTTCCGCCAACGGCACCCGCACGCAGCTGTGGACGTGCAACGGGTCCGCCGCCCAGAAGTGGACCGTCTCCTGAGCCGACCCGCTCCGATCAGGGCTCCCCGCCCCTGATCGACGCGGGGACGGTCCGGCCGCCCGCGACCGCCGACTCTCCCCAGCGGTCGCGGCGGCC
>NZ_JBFAAX010000464.1:0-4626 GCF_040639995.1 Actinosynnema sp. NPDC023658
CCCCGCCGCCCACCGACGCCGCCGCGACGTGCAACGTCAGCGGCAGGTGACCGCACCGCCGGGCCAGCTCCTCGGCCGCCTGCGGGCGGCGCGGTTCGCGTAGGTTCGTCGTCATGCGCGTACTGTTCGCCGGCCTCGCGTCGGTGGGGCACACCTACCCGATGATCCCGCTCGCCGTCGCCGCGCGGAACGCCGGGCACGAGGTGCACTTCGCCGTCGGTGAGGAGGTCCACGGGCCGTTGGCCGCGAACGGGCTGCGGCCCTTCCGCCCCGCCGACACGTTCTACGAGATGTACGCGGAGGACCTGGAGCCGGACCTGGCCCGGTTGCGGCCCGACCTCGTGGTGCACGGGTGGGGCGTGCCGGGTGCCGCGGTCGCCGCGCACCGGGCCGGCGTCCCCGGCGTCTGGCACGGGTTCGGCCGCCTGTTCCCCGACGGGATCGGGCTCGAACCGCCGACGAGGAACGCCGACGCGCCCGGCCTGCCGCACCTCGACATCTGCCCGCCTTCGTTGCAGGACAAGGCCTTCCTCGCGGAGCAGGACCGGATCGAGCTGCGTCCCGTCGCGTACTCCGAGCCCGGCGCGCTGCCCGCGGCGGCCGGTCGGCGCACGTCGACGCCGCTGGTGTACCTGACGCTGGGCACCGCGTTCGGGACCGCGGAGCTGCTGGGCACGGTTATCAAGGGGCTGGCCGCGCTGGACGCGCGCGTGGTGGTGGCCACCGGCCGGGTGCGCCCGGAGGAGCTGGGCGACGTGCCGGATAACGTCTCCGTGCACCGCTGGGTGTCGCAGGCGGAGCTGTTGCCGCACGTGGACGTGGTCGTGCACCACGGCGGCAGCGGCACCACGCTCGGCGCGCTCGCCTGCGGCGTGCCCCAGGTGATCCTCCCGCAGGGCGCCGACCAGTTCGCCAACGCCGACGCGGTCGCCGCGGCCGGCGCGGGACTCCGCCTGCTCCCGGACGAGGTGAGCGCGGAGGCCGTCGCGGACCACGTCCGGACGGCCTCGCGGGACTCCGGTCACCGCGACGCGGCCCGCGCCGTGGCCGAGGAGATCTCCCGGATGCCGTCCCCGGACGAGGTGGCCCGTCGGCTGCCGGAGCTCGTCGACCGACCGTAGCCGGCGCCCCGCGCGGGGCCTCCGAACAGGACGCCCCCGCGCCCGAGTGGACGGTCCGGCGTGTTCCCACCGTGTTCACGCCGCGGAAACCACCGCCGTCCCCGCGCCGACCTACAGTCTCGCCATCCTCGACGACATCGATCCCTTCATCGGAACGGCTGCGACCTCCCTGCCCCCGGCGCGGGGTCTCGCGGCCACCTGGTGGTGGCCGAAAGCGCAGATCGGCAACACCCACCCGGGCGCCACCTCACCGCTCGGGATGGTGTCCGCGTGCGCCTACTCCGGCGCCTACCCGACCGGCTACGGCCGGTACGCCAAGAACACCGAAGGCCTGCCCGAGGAGATGTTTGACCGGTCCCTGGCCTCCGGGTTCACCCACTTCCAGCAGTCCGGCACCGGCGCGATCCGGAAGTACTACAACTACGTCCGGGTCACGCCGATGGTCCAGCCGCTGGACGCCCTCGGCCAGGCGTGGCCGCTGCACGGCGAGGTGGCCGAAGCCGGGTACTACGCGGCCACGCTCGACACCGGCGTCCACTGCGAGATCACGGTCGGCGCCAAGGTCGCGGTGCACCGGTACACGTTCCCGGAGCACCGCGACGCGCGCGTCGTGGTCGACCTGTCCTGCGGCGGCCTGGCCATCGACCACGGCCGCACGGTGCCGCTCCGCGCCCACGTGGAGAGCCTCGGCCACGGCCGCGCGCGGGGCACCGTCGTCGTGGAGGGCGTGCCGCTGTCGGTGCACGTCGAGGTCGACTCGCCGGGGTGGCGGCAGATGCTCTGGCACGACCGCCGCCTGATCGAGGGCGGCACCCGGCTGGACTTCGACCGGATCCGGCAGACCACCCTGCGCCCCTTCGGGCTGCTGTTCATCGGGCCGACCACCGCCGGGCAGACCGTCGAGGTGCGCATCGGCTTCTCCCTGCGCGGCTCCGACCAGGCGCGCGACAACCTGCGCCGCGAGTGCGCCGAGGGGCGGCCGGCGTTCGACGTGGTCCGGGCGGCGACCCGGGAGCGGTGGCGCGACCACGTGGGCCGCGTCGAGGTCGAGGGCGGGTCGCCCGCGCGGCGGCAGGTGTTCGCCACCGCGCTCTACCACTCGCTGGTCAAGCCGTGCTTCGCGGACGACGAGAGCCCGTTCTGGCCGACGTCCGGGCCGTTCGCGTTCGACGTCTGCACGATGTGGGACATCTACAAGACGCAGGTGCCGCTGCTGGCCGCGCTGTGCCCGGACCGGGCGGTGGACCTGCTGGAGTCGCTGGTGCGGGTGTGCGAGGAGGAGGGCAACTTCCCGATCGGGTACCGGATGGCGAGGGGTGCGGACCGGTTCTTCCGGCAGGCCAGCGCCCTGGTGCACACCGCGCTGGCCGACGCGCACGCGCTGGGGCTCGGTGACCTCGACTGGAACTGGGCGCTGGTGCACATGGAGGCGGACCTGCGCCGGCTGTACGGCGAGGACTTCCACGAGCACGGCGTCGTGCACCCCATCTCGCACACCCTCGACCTCGCCTACGCCCACCACTGCACGGCGGGCGTGGCGCGGGCCCTGAACGACGGCAGGCTCGCGGACGACCTCGTCGCGCGGAGCCGGTGGTGGACCAACGCGTTCGACCCGGCCACCGGCCTGCTGCACGACTCGTCGTTCTACGAGGGCGGCAAGTGGAACTACTCGTTCCGGCTCCTGCACGACATGGCCGGCCGGATCGCGCTGGCCGGTGGTGACGACGCGTTCGTCGCCATGCTGGACGCCTTCTTCGGCTACGGCGCGCAACCGGTGGTCCAGCCGGGCAGGCGGCCCGCCCCGGAGGAGATGGCGGTCGGCTACTCCCTGAACCGGTTCGAGGGGCTCAACAACGAACCCGACATGGAGGCCCCCTGGTCCTACCACTACGCGGGCCGGCCGGACCGCACGGCCGAGGTCGTGCACGCGGCGCTGACCTGGCAGTTCGGCACCGGCCCCGGCGGCCTGCCGGGCAACGACGACTCCGGCGGCCTCAGCTCCTGGTACGTCTGGGCCTCACTGGGGCTGTTCCCGGTCGCCGGGCAGAACCTGTTCCTCGTCAACGCGCCCGCGTTCGCGCGCGCCACCGTCCACATCGCGGACCGGGACTTCGTCGTCGAGACCAAGGGCCACCGGGAGTCGCCCGTGAGCTCCGACGGGGTGGACCGGGTGCCGCCGCCGCAGTACGTGCGGTCCGCCCGGTTCAACGGCAGACCGCTGGAGGTGGCGCACCTGCGCGCCACCGACCTCCACGCGGGCGGCCGGCTCGAACTGGAACTCGGCCCGGAACCGTCGTCCTGGGGTCGGCGGTTCCGGCCGCCGTCGCTGTCCGACCCGTCCCATCAGTCCCCACCGGGAGCGCGCACATGACCAGCCCGAACCGCCGCCTCGTCATCGTGGTCCGGGCCGACCCGGTGATCTGCGGGCACTCCGCCGAGGCGCGCAACCTCGCCGAGGTGGCCCTCACCAGGGGATTCGACGACGTGCGACTGCTGACGTGGCCGATTCCCGCGCTTCAGGCGGCGGGCCAGCCGCTCAAGCCGCTCGACCGCATCACGCCCTACAGCGCGGGCATCACCGTGGAGCGGCCCGAGCCGGTCGGGGACTACCGCGTGCCCGACGGCCGGTACGTGGCCGGGCTGACCGGTCGCCTGGTCGAGCTGCTGGCCGAACCGGTGCCCACCACGTGCCTGTCGATGTACCTCGCGCCGCACACCGCGGTCGTGGTCGAGGCCGTGGCGGCGGCGCGGGCGGCCGGGTTCGCGCCCGACGTGCGCACCATCGCGAAGGCGGTCGGCTCGGACGTCACCAACGTCATCCGCTCGTGCCTGCGCGAGGGCCGGTTCGGCGCCGCCGTGGCCCTGTTCACCACGTTCCTGGCCAACGACCAGGTGATCGCGGTGTCGGAGTACACCCGCCGGGAGATCGTCGCCTCCGCCGAGGCCGTCGACGCGCACTGCGGCACGCGGCTGGCCGAGGAGTGCGTGCGCCGGGTCGCGGTCAGCTACCCGCCGATCGACACCTCGGCGTACCTCGACCTCGACCCGGCGCGGGTGGACGCCGCCCTCGCGCGCCGCGGCCTCGACCACGACGGCTACGTGCTGTTCCTGTCCCGGGTGGCGCGGGCCAAGGGCGTCCACGACCTCGTGGCGGCGTTCGCCCGGTGCCGGGCGCGGTCCCGGGTGAAGCTGGTCGGCGCCGGGAACGGGCCGGCGCTGGACGAGGTCCGGGCGATCGCGCGGGACGACGACCGGGTCGTGTTCCTGGACGACGTGGACGACGAGGAGAAGCCGTTGCTGATGCGCGGCTGCGCCGCCTACGCGCTGCCGACCAGGCCCGAGCCGGACTTCGTGGAGACCTTCGGCATCGCGTTGACCGAGAAGATGCTGGCCGGCGGCGGACCGGTGATCACGACCACCACCGGCGGCACCGGTGAGGCGGTCGGCGGCACCGCCGTCATCGTCGAGGCCGGCGACGTGGCGGGTCTCGCCGCCGCGATCGACC
>NZ_JBFAAX010000465.1:0-4610 GCF_040639995.1 Actinosynnema sp. NPDC023658
GGCCAGCTGCTCGGCCTGCTCGGCGTTCGGCGGCGCGGTGTGCGAGAAGAACGTGACGTCGGCGCTCAGCTGCCGGAACAGCAACGCCTGGTGCATCGACATCGGCCCGCTGGCCAGCACGCCGATGGCCTGGTCCCGCACCTCGTAACCGTGGCAGTACGGGCAGTGCACGACGTCGCGCCCCCACCGCTCGCGCAGTCCCGGGACGTCAGGCAGCTCGTCCACCAGGCCCGTGGTCACCAGCACCCGACGCGCGCGGACCGTGCGGCCGTCGGCCAGCGCCACCACGAACCGGTCGCCCTCGCGCGTCACGGTCTCCACCTCGCCGGTCACCACGTGGCCGCCGTAGGAGCGGACCTCCGCCCGACCGCGCTCCAGCAGCTCGGCCGGCGGCATCCCGTCCCGCGCCAGCAACCCGTGCACCCCGTCGGCCGGCGCGTTGCGCGGCGCCCCCGCGTCGACCACCACCACCGACCGCCGCGACCGCGCCAGCATGAGCGCCCCGTTCAGCCCGGCGGCCCCACCGCCGACCACCACCACGTCGTACCCGTCCGCCAGTTCCCAGGTCATCCCGACCACCTCCTGCGACCACCATGCGCGCGGCATCCACGGATCGGCAAACCTTGTTGCCGATCCAGCAACCAGGCGATCGGGCGCCCCCGCTCCAATTCGGCGGCGGACGACGGTTCCGATCGTCCACACTGGCTCGTGTGCTGCTCACCCTGACCACGACCCACCGCCCGGCCACCGACCTCAGCCACCTGCTGCACAAGCACCCCGACCGGGCGCAGTCGTTCACCACCTCCTCCGGCACGGCGCACGTCTTCTACCCGCGCGCGGACGAGGAGGAGTGCACGGTCGCGCTCCTGCTGGAGGTCGACCCGGTCGCCCTGGTGCGCGGGCCCGGCAGCACGCTCACCCAGTACGTCAACGACCGCCCCTACGTCGCGGGCTCGCTGCTGACCGTCGCGCTCGGCTCCGTCTTCCGCACGGCCATGAACGGCCGCAGCAAGACCCGCGCGGACGTGGCCGCCACGCCGATCCCGCTGACCGTGCACGTCCCGGTCCTGCCGCACCGCCTGGTGGACCGGCTGTTCACGCCGCTGGGCTGGACCACGCACATCACCCCCCTCCCGCTCGGTGACGGCGACGACTCGCGGTACGCCGACGTCACCCTCACGGGCACCCTCACCCTGTCCCAGGCGCTGAAGCACCTGTACGTGCTGCTGCCCGTGCTCGACGGCGACAAGCACTACTGGGTCTCCGAGGACGAGGTGGACAAGCTGCTGCGCGCGGGGGAGGGGTGGCTGGGCGCGCACCCGGACCGCGAGCTGATCACGACCCGCTACCTGATGCGCCGCCGCCCGCTGGTGCAGTCCGCGCTGTCCCGCCTGGCCGACGTGGAGGAGGTCGAGCCGGAGGAGATGGACAACGCGCTCGCCGAGCCGAAGGTGTCGCTGGCCGCGCAGCGCCGCGACGCGGTCCTCGACCAGCTCAAGCAGACCGGCGCGCGCAGCGTCCTGGACCTCGGGTGCGGCGGCGGGGCGCTGTTGCGGGTCCTGCTCGAAGACCCCGCGTTCGACCGCATCCAGGGCGTCGACGTGTCCGCGCACGCCCTCGCCACCGCCGCGCGCAAGCTCCACCTGGACCGGATGTCGGACCGCCTGCGGGCCCGGCTCACGCTGCGCCAGTCGTCGCTGACCTACGCCGACCCGGAGCTGAAGGGCTACGACGCGGCCGTGCTGATGGAGGTCGTGGAGCACCTCGACCCGGACCGCCTGCCCGCGCTGGAGCACTCGGTCTTCGTCGTGGCCCGGCCGCGCACGGTCCTCGTGACCACGCCGAACGTCGAGTACAACGAGCTGTTCGAGTCCCTGCCGGAAGGCCGCCACCGGCACGCCGACCACCGCTTCGAGTGGACCCGGGCGCAGTTCGAGGAGTGGGCGGGCGGCGTCGCCCACCGGCGCGGCTACACCGTGCGCCACCTGCCGATCGGACCGGTGGACGCCGAACGCGGTGCGCCGACCCAGCTCGCGATCTTCACCTCGGGGGACGACATCTGATGGAGCTCAAGATCCCGGACCTGTGCCTCGTGGTGCTGGTCGGCGCGTCCGGCTCGGGCAAGTCCACGTTCGCGCGCAGGCACTTCGCGCCGACGCAGGTGCTGTCGAGCGACTTCTTCCGCGGGCTGGTGGCCGACGACGAGAACGACCAGTCGGCGTCCGCCGCCGCGTTCGAGGCGCTGCACTTCGTGGCGGGCAAGCGCCTGGACGCGGGCCGCACCACGGTCGTCGACGCGACGAACGTGCAGCGGGCCGACCGCGCGCAGCTGGTCGAGCTGGCCCGTCGGCACGACGTGCTGCCCGTCGCGATCGTGCTCGACCCGCCGGAGGAGGTCTGCCTGGCCCGCAACGCGAGCCGCCCGGACCGCGACTTCGGCGCGCACGTGGTGCGCCGGCACCGGGCCGCGTTGCGCAAGTCGCTGAAGTTCCTCGGCAAGGAGGGCTTCAAGCGGGTGCACGTGCTGCGCACCGAGTCCGAAGTGGACGAAGCCGTCATCGTGCCGGAGCGCCTGCTCAACGACCTGCGCCAGGAGACCGGGCCGTTCGACGTGATCGGTGACGTGCACGGCTGCCGCGCGGAGCTGGAGGACCTGCTCGTCAGGCTCGGCTACGCGCTGGTGCGCGACGACCTGGGCCGTCCGGTGGACGCCGTCCCGCCGGAGGGACGCCGGGCCGCGTTCGTCGGTGACCTGGTCGACCGCGGCCCGGACACGCCCGGCGTGCTGCGCCTGGTCATGGGCATGGTCGAGGCCGGGCACGCGCTCGCCGTGTGCGGCAACCACGAGCAGAAGCTGGTGCGCGCGCTGCGCGGTCGCAACGTGCAGGTCAAGCACGGGCTGGCCGAGTCGCTGGCGCAGCTCGCGGCCGAGCCGGAGGAGTTCCGCGAGCGCGTCGTGCGGTTCTGCGACGGCCTGATCGCGCACTACGTGCTCGACGGCGGCGACCTGGTGATCGCGCACGCGGGGCTGCCCGAGCGCTTCCACGGCCGCGCGTCCGCCCGAGTGCGGAGCTTCGCGCTCTACGGTGACACCACCGGCGAGACCGACGAGTACGGCCTGCCGGTGCGCTACCCGTGGGCGTCGGAGTACCGCGGCAAGGCCACCGTGCTCTACGGGCACACCCCGACGCCGGAGGTCGAGTGGGTCAACAACACCCTCTGCCTGGACACCGGCGTGGTGTTCGGGGGCAGGCTGACGGCGTTGCGCTACCCGGAGCGCGAGGTCGTGGCGGTCGACGCGCACGAGGTCTGGTACGAGCCGGTGCGCCCGCTCGTCGTGCCCGAGGCGGAACGGGAGCCGGACGTGCTCGCCCTGTCCGACGTGACCGGCCGCCGGTCCGTCGAGACGGCCCACCGGGGCAGGATCGCCGTGCGCCCCGAGCAGGCCGCGTCGGCGTTGGAGGTGATGAGCCGCTTCGCGATCGACCCGCACGCGCTGCTGTACCTGCCGCCGACGATGGCGCCGACGGCCACCTCGCGGCGGCCCGACGTGCTGGAGCACCCGGAGGACGCCTTCGCGGAGTACCGGCACGCCGGCGTGCGCGAGGTGATCTGCGAGGAGAAGCACATGGGCTCGCGCGCCGTGGTCCTGGTCCGCCGGGACGGCGGAGGCGTGGTCCACACGCGCACCGGCCGCGCGTTCTTCGACCCGCCGATGGGCGACGACCTGCTGGCGCGCGTGCGCGAGGGGGTGACCGCGGCCGGGCTGTGGGACGAGCTCGACACGGACTGGCTGCTGCTCGACACCGAGCTGCTGCCGTGGAACGCCAAGGCGTCCGGGCTGATCAAGGAGCAGTACGCCTCGGTCGGCGCGGCGGCCACGGGTGCGCTCGGTGTGGCGGCGGACGTCCTCGCGCGGACCGCGGACCGGGGCGTCGACGTCGCCGGGCTGCTGGCGCGCACGCGGAGCAGGCTGGCCAACGCCACCGGCTACCGCGACGCCTACCTGCGCTACGTCCGGCCGACCGACGGGCTGACCGGTGTCACGATCGCGCCGTTCCAGCTCCTCGCCGCCCGCGGGCGCACGTTCCACGACCGCGACCACCTGTGGCACCTCGACGTGCTGGGACGCCTCCGGGGCGAGGTGTTCACCCGCACCCGGCACCTCGTGGTCGACACGACCGACGACGAGCAGGTTGCCGCGGGGATCCGCTGGTGGGAGGAGCTGACCGCGGCCGGCGGCGAGGGCGTGGTCGTCAAGCCGCTGGCGAACCTCGTGCACGGCGAGCGCGGCCTGGTGCAGCCGGGCGTGAAGGTGCGCGGGCGCGAGTACCTGCGGATCATCTACGGCCCGGACTACACCGAACCGGAGAACCTGGAACGCCTGCGCAAGCGCGGCCTGGGCGCGAAGCGGTCGCTCGCGATCCGCGAGTACGCGCTGGGCCTGGAGGCGTTGGAGCGCGTCGCCCGGGACGAGCCGCTGTGGCGCGTCCACGAGTGCGTGTTCGCCGTGCTGGCGCTGGAGTCGGAGCCGGTCGACCCCCATGCTCATTGGACCCTCCCGTTCGGGTGGGCCGATGGTAGGCGCGCGCGGTGATCGTTCGGGGTGG
>NZ_JBFAAX010000466.1:0-885 GCF_040639995.1 Actinosynnema sp. NPDC023658
CACCGGTGGCGTGGTGCCTGCGGACGCTGGTCGTGCGACCGGTCCGGTGGGTGTGGCGGAACGCGGTCGTGCCGGTCGTGCGGGCGGTCGGCGTCGCGCTGTGGTGGCTGGTGCGGCTCTTCGGCGCGGCGCTGGTCTGGGCGTTCCGGCTGGTGGGGCGGGGGTTGGCGGTGCTCGGGCGGGCGGTCCGGGACGCCGCGGCGTGGGCGTGGCGGCGGGTGGTCGGGCCGGTGTGGCGGGTGGTGGCGCCGGTGGGCCGGTTCGTCGGGCGGGTGTGGCGTGCCGCCGTGGTGGCTCCGGCGCGGTGGGCGCGCACGTCCGTGCTCGACCCGGTCCGGTCGGCCGGTCGGCGGCTCCGCGGTGCGTTCGGCGCTCGTCGCGGTTAGCGGCCGGTCGCGGCGAGGACGGCGGAGGCGATCGCCTCGTGGCCCTCGGGCGTGGGGTGCACGTCGGTGTGCTCGCAGAAGTACGTCAGCGAGCAGACCTTCGCCACCGGCGTCGGGATCGAGCCGTAGGTCGGGTCCTCGGTCGTCTCCGTCAACTCCCCGTACCCGCCGGTCGCGTCGGTGACGTCGACGAACTTCGCCCCCACCTTCTCGTACTCGGCCTTGAGGGCGGCGTTGAAGAAGTCCCGGAAGAGCGACACCGACTGGCGGGCGAGGTCCTTGCCGTTCGGGAACGAGGGGGACACCCACGCGCCGAGGAACACGTCCGGGTACGTCAGTCCCACGATCGGGGCATCACCGGCGGCCTCGCGCAGGGCCGGCAGGGCGGCGGCGAGGTTGGCGCGCACGGTGGACACGGCCTGGGCGGCGCAGGTCAAGGTGTCCGACGCCCGCGCGCACGGCGCCAGGTCGTTGCCGCCGATGATCACCGTCACCAGGC
>NZ_JBFAAX010000466.1:895-3885 GCF_040639995.1 Actinosynnema sp. NPDC023658
CCTCGTTCTCGCGCAGCTCCTGCACGGCCGCGTCGAGTTGCGTGCGTCCCGTCGGGTCCGGCGCGTCGGGGCCCCGGTTGGCGGGTTCGCAGCCCGCGTCGGTGCGCAGCTGGACGGACGTGGCGCCGCTGCACGCGAGGTTGACCAACCGCAGGTCCGAGCGTTCTGCGACGAGGTAGGCGAAGCCGTCCCGGTCGGTGCCCGCGGCCGCGCCGGCCGCCGCCGGTCGGTAGCCGGTGGCGTACGAGTCGCCCAACGAGATGTACACGCGTTCGGCGGGCGGCTCGCTGGTGGTCGTGGAGGGGGCGTCGCCGGTGGTGGTCGCGGAGTCGAAGGTCGGTCCCGCGGTGCACGCCCCGAGCGCCAGCAGCAGCGCTCCGATCAGCGCGGATCGCCGAAGTCCCGGCACGTGGGCCCCTTCCGGGTCGTGATGATCTCCGAGGGTACCGCGCGGCGGGGATCCGCACCGGCCGTCCACTGTGGACGGGTCGAGGTCATCGGGGGACGGTGGCGGCCCACGTCCGGATGCCGTCCAGGTGCTCCGGTCGCAGGCCGCGTCGCGGGTCGACGTGGCACAGGCAGGTGGGTACCTCCGCCCGGACCCGGTCGAACCACCCGCGCGACTCTTTTCCGGCCTCGTCGTGCTCGTCGTCCAGCCACGCCAGGGGCCGTCCGCCGGCGAACTCGGCCACCGCGCGCCACTTCCAGGGACCGCCGGGCGACCACCCGGCGTCGCGGTCGAAGTCCGCCGCCGGGAACTCGATCACGGGCAGCGCCGGCAGTCCGACGGCGGGTGCGACCAGCTCGTTCGCCAGGTGCATCCAGGTCGTGGCCCAGACCAGCTCCAGGCCCGTGTCGACGGCCAGTGCCCGCAGCAGGGCGCCGTGGTCCGGGTTGAGCCACACGCGCAGACCCTTGCTGCCGCGCGCGTCGGGGTCGGAGTGCCAGGTGTCGCGCCGGGTGAGCCTGAACGTGCGGTAGCCCTCGGGCCGGCGGTGCGGTTTCGCCGCGTACGGGTTCAGCGGTCCGTCGACGTCCAGGAGCAGCAGTCCTCGCGTCGACATGGCACCCCCGGTCTGCGGTGGACGGCTGGCGGCCCGAGATTAGCGGTGACCCCGGTGCCGGGTCGCGCGCCTTCTCCGCCAGGGCTGGACGAGTGGGGGAGTGGTGCGTCAGAGTCGTGAGCGGTGATCGGGCGGTTGGGTCACCTGACAACGTTGTCACCCAGAGAGGGCCCCTGCCGATGCCGCTCCGACGAGGCAACACGCTCCTGCTCGCCGCCGCACTCGCACTGCTCGGGGCACCGGCGGTGGCGGCGGCGCAGACCGCCGACGCCGTGGACCCGACCACCCTGGTCAACCCGTTCGTGGGCACGCAGAACTTCGGCAACACCTTCCCGGGCGTGAGCATGCCGTTCGGCATGGTCCAGGTCAGCCCGGACACCGGCGGCCAGGGCGGGTACGACTACCAGCAGCGGGAGATCCACGGCTTCAGCCAGACGCACCTGTCCGGCGTGGGCTGCGGCGTCGCGGGCGAGCTGCCCGTCATGCCGACGACCGGCCAGGTGGACAACGTTGACACCACCGGCTACCGGTCCGCGTTCTCGCACGCCGACGAGGAGGCGCGGCCCGGCTACTACCGCGTCGAGCTGTCCCGCTACGGGGTGAACGCCGAGCTGACCGCCACGCCGCGCACCGGCTGGCAACGGCACACGATCCCGGCGGGCGCGCAGGCGAACGTCCTGTTCAACACCGGCAAGGCCAACCAGCAGGTGCTCGACTCCGAGGTGCACGTCGTCGGGGACCGGACCGTCGAGGGCCGGGTGAAGGCCGGCCGGTTCTGCGCCGGGCACGACGAGCACACCGTGTACTTCACCGCCACGTTCGACCGGCCGTTCGCGAGCTTCGGCACGTGGCGCGGCACGACCCGGGCGCCGGGCGTGCCGGACGCGGCGGGCCAGGGCGGCAACGGCGCGTGGGTCACGTTCGACGCGACCGCCGACCGGGACGTGGTGCTCAAGGTCGGCCTGTCCTACACCGGGCTGGAGGGCGCGCGGAAGAACCTCGCCGCCGAGACCGGCGACTCCTACGACTTCGACGCCACCGCGGCCACCGCGCACCAGGCGTGGGTGGACCGGTTGAACGCGATCCGGATCGACGGCGGCACGCCGGAGCGGCGGACCGCGTTCTACACCGCGCTCTACCACTCGCTGCTGCACCCGAACCTGGCCGGTGACGTGGACGGCCGCTACCTCGGCTTCGACGGGCAGCCGCACACGGCGCAGGGCTTCACCCCGTACCAGAACCTGTCGCTGTGGGACACCTACCGCCCGCAGAACCAGCTGTTGGAGCTGTTGGAACCGCAGGTCGCGCGGGACGTCGCGCTGTCGGTCGTGGCGAGCGGCCGGGACGGCGGGTGGCTGCCGCGCTGGGCGCTGGCCAACAGCGAGACCAACATCATGACCGGTGACCCGGTGACGCCGTTCCTGGTCGAGGCGTGGTCCAAGGGCCTGCTCGCCGGGCACGAGGAGGAGGCGTACGAGCTGCTCAAGCGCAACGCCACCACCGTCCCGCCCGCCGACTCGCCGTACAACGGCCGGTCCGGCGTGGAGCACTACCTGGACCGCGGGTACATCCCGTCCGGCCTGGAGCTGGGGGTCGACTGCGCGCACAAGGGCGGTGACAACGACTGCGTGCACCCGGCGTCGGCCACGTTGGAGTACGCCGCGGCCGACGCGTCGCTCGCCCTCATGGCGCAGGGCCTGGGCAAGCACGACGACGCGCGCGTGTTCGCCGAGCACGGCCAGTGGTACCGCAACCTGTGGGACGCCTCGACCGGCCACTTCCGCCCCCGCACGGTCGACGGCACGTGGGTGACGCCGTACGACCCGGTGGAGGCGGGGCACCAGTTCCACGAGGGCGGCGCGTTCCAGTACCAGTGGCTCGTGCCGCAGGACCCGAACGGCCTGGTGCAGCTGATGGGCGGGCGGC
>NZ_JBFAAX010000466.1:3895-4610 GCF_040639995.1 Actinosynnema sp. NPDC023658
CTGCCGGCGCTGCGCGCGCGGTGGGGGAGGGGTTTGACGCTCTTGTCGCTCGTGTCGTAGCTCTGGCTGATGTGGCTCCCGGTCGGGACGGTGCGCAACGACTGGATCACCCAGCCCTACGACTACTACGGCAAGCCCACCTACAACCCGAACAACGAACCCGACCTGCTCGCGCCCTACTTCTACCTGTCGACCGGCACGCCCGCGAAGACGGCGACCGTGGTGCGCGCGGCGATGACGTTGTTCACCACCGGCCCGGACGGCATGACCGGCAACGACGACCTGGGCACCATGTCGGCGTGGTACGTGTTCTCCTCGCTGGGCCTGTACCCGACGATGAGCGGCGGCGACTTCCTGGCGCTGTCCAGCCCCCAGTTCCCGGGCGCGACCGTCCGCACCGGACAGCGCACGCTGACCATCACCGCACCCGGCGCCAGCGACACCAACCGGTACGTGCAGCGGGTGTCGTTCAACGGCCGGGACGTGCGCAAGACGTGGCTGGACTGGGACACCGTCGCCGGCGGCGGCACGCTGGCGCACCAGCTCGGCACCACGCCGTCGTCGTGGGGCACCGGGCCCGGCGCGGAGCCGCCGTCGGTCAACCGGGCGCACGCCGACGACCGGCGGCACGTCGACGCGTCGCTGCGGCAGTCCTCGGCGGTCGTGCCGACGGCGGACGCGGCGCAGACCGTGCCGCTGACCCTGGACGTGCTGG
>NZ_JBFAAX010000467.1:0-4595 GCF_040639995.1 Actinosynnema sp. NPDC023658
CCGGCGGATAAAGCGCCCGCCAAGCCTGCCGGCTTCGACCAGCCTAAGGCACCCGAACCCATGTCAAATCGGGCCTCGGTGGGGTCGCGGCGGAGCCGTTGGGATGGGGGTTTGATCGGCGGGAATGCGGTGGGAGAGTTGGTGTGGGGGTAATTCTGTTGCCGGGGTTCCTAGGGTAGGGAGACGTGCGTGCCTACGCCCGTCTTGCGCTGGCCGGATTCCGAAGATACTCGACCTACCGACAGGCGATGGTTGCCGGATTGGCGACGAACGTCGCGTTTGGCCTGCTCAGGCTGGCCGTCCTGCTCGCCGCTGTGACGCAGGGACCCATTGCGGGCTATGACGTGGCCTCTACCGCCACCTATGTGTGGCTCGGTCAGGGGCTCATGGCTGTTGTGGTGTTGTACAGCGACAAAGTGCTGGCCGATCGCGTCCGCAGTGGAGACGTGGTCGTCGATCTGTACCGCCCTTGGAACCTCCAGTCGGCGATGTTCGCCGAGGACTTGGGGCGGGCCGGGTACGCGGTGGTGGTGCGGCTCGTGCCGCCGGTCGCGTTCGGTGCTGTGGTGTTCCCCTTTCGTTGGCCCGCGCCGATGACGTTGTTGGCGTTCGCGATGAGCGTGGTGCTTGCCGTGACGGTCAGTTTCGGCATGCGGTTCCTGCTCAACACGACCGCGTTCTGGCTCCTCGACAGCCGCGGCGTCAACGCGCTCTACACGACTTGCACGTGGTTGCTCTGCGGGTTGACCGTGCCGCTCTCGTTCTACCCCGAGTGGGCCGTGCCGATCCTGTGGTCGACGCCTTTCGCGGCCATGTTGCAGGCTCCGGTCGACGTCTTCCTCGAACGTGGATCGCCGTGGCCCTTGCTCGCGGCGCAGGCGTTCTGGGCGGTCGTCGTGCTGGCGGTGGGTCATCTCGCGCTGGGACGCGCCGTTCGGAAGGTGGTGGTCCAGGGTGGTTAGGCCCGGCGTCTACGGCAAGCTCGTCGGCGCGCGGTTGCGCGGGCAGATGTCCTACCGGACCTCGTTCTTCTTCCAGTGCGTCGCCCAGGCGGTCAACCAGTTGGCCGAGCTGGCGCTCATCCTGGTGCTGTTCAACCGGGTCAGCGCGCTCGGCGGGTTCTCGGTCGGGGAAGTCGTGCTGATGTACGCCATCGCGGGCATCGCGTTCGGCTTCGCGGACATGGTGACGGGCCAGTTGGACGAGCTCCCCACCTACATCCGCACCGGCACGTTCGACGTCCTGCTGCTCCGTCCACTCGGCACGCTGCCGCAGATGATGGCGTCCGACCTGCACCTGAGGAAGGTGGGGCGGATCGTCGCGGGGATCGGGACGCTGGTCTACGCCTTGAGCCACAACGACATCGCGTGGTCGCCGTGGAACGTGGTGCTGGTCTTCGTCGCACCGGTGAGCGGTGCGGTCATCCTCTCCTCGATCTGGGTCGCGGCCAACGCCTTGTGCTTCTGGGTGGTCGACGGGCAGGAGTTGGCCAACACCGTCACCTACGGCAGCAACGCGTTCACCTCCTACCCCATCACCGTCTTCGGCCCGTGGCTGCGGCGGTTCTTCGCGTTCGTCATCCCCGGCGCGTTCGTCGCCTACTACCCGAGCCTGGCCCTGCTCGGCCGCCCGGACCCGCTGGGCGGTCCGGCGTTGTTGGGCTGGGTCTCGCCGCTGGTCGCCGTCGTGGCGGCGGTGGTTGCCGGTCTCGTCTGGCGCACGGCCGTCCGGCACTACCGAGGGACTGGATCATGATCGAGGTGCGGGACCTGCGTCGCGAGTTCACCGTGACGACGAAGACCGGCCGGTTCCGGCGGGAGAAGCGCACCGTGTCGGCGGTGGACGGGGTGAGCTTCGACGTCGCCGCCGGCGAGGCCGTCGGGTACGTCGGGGCGAACGGCGCGGGCAAGTCGACCACCATCAAGGTGCTGACCGGCATCCTCGTGCCGACCTCCGGGCACGTCCGGGTGGGCGGGGTGGACCCGTCGCGGTCCCGGCGGGACCTGGCGCGGCGGATCGGGGTCGTCTTCGGCCAGCGCAGCCAGCTCTGGTGGGACCTGCCGCTGCGGGACAGCTTCGACCTGCTGCGGGCCGTCTACCGGGTGCCGGGGCCGGCGTACGAGGCGAGGTTGCGCGAGTGCGTCGACCTGCTGGAGCTCGGTCCGTTCCTGGGCACGCCGGTCCGCCAGCTCTCCCTGGGGCAGCGGATGCGGGGAGAGGTCACCGCGTCCCTGCTGCACGGGCCGGAGCTGCTGGTGCTCGACGAACCCACGATCGGCCTCGACCTGGAGTCCAAGGAGCGCCTGAGGGAGTTCCTGTCGGACCTGAACAGGCAGCGCGGCACGACCCTCCTGCTCACCACGCACGACCTGGACGACATCGAGCGGCTCTGCCCGCGGCTGGTGGTGATCGACCGCGGCACGGTCCTCGCGGACGGACCGCTGGACGCGCTGCGCGCCGAGGTCGCGCCGGACCGCGTGCTGGTGGTGGACCTGGAGAAGCCCGTCACCGGACTGGGTGACCTGCCCGGCGTCACGTCGATCCGCACCGAGCTGAACGGGTCGCGGCAGCACCTGACGTTCCGCCGGGCCGAGACGACGGCCGCCGCGCTCATCTCGGCCGTCGCCGCCCGCGCCGAGGTGCACGACCTGGTGGTCCTGGAACCGGATATCGACGACGTGGTGCGTCGGCTGTACGCCCGTCGGTAGAGTCGGACGAAACGGTCACACGGAGAACGGGAGCACCCCATGCGCGCAGGTCGTCCGGTAGCCACCCTCCTGCTGGCACTCGGGCTCGCCGCCGCGGTGTCCGGCTGCGAGGCCGTGCAGCAGGCGTCCGACACGGCCAACCAGGTCGGCGCGGCGGCCGACAAGGCGCAGCTGTGCATCGACGCGCTCAAGCTGGCTGGCTTCACGCCGGACGCCACCGACCCGCAGAAGGCGCTGGAGGAGACCCAGCAGAAGGCCCAGGAGCTGAACGACCTCGCGGCGAAGGCCGGCGACACCACGCTGAAGGACGCCATCACGGGCGTTTCGGACACCATGAGCAAGGTGACGCTGGAGGACCTGAACCCGTCCAACATCGCCAGTTGGTCGCAGGAGAAGCTGGACCAGGTGGCGAAGCTGTCCAACGCCTGCGCCTGAGCGGAAATGCCAGGCTGTCGGTACCTTCGGAACAGTCCTACGCTGTGACGCACCGGAGGTGTTGCAGATGCACGCGACAGCAGGCGACCACTTGCACATCCACAGCCGCGCGGTGGGTCTCGACGAGACGGTCGGTGAGATCCTGGAAGTCCGCGGCTCGGAAGGTGCGCCGCCGTACCTGGTCCGCTTCTCCGACGGCCACGAGGGGCTGGTCTACCCCGGCCCCGACAGCCTGGTCGAGCCCCGGACCTCCGAATCACCCAGGATCAAGGACTCGACCCCGGCGCGGTAGGCAGGGTCGACCCGCGGGGGCCCCCGTGACGCATGGCCATGAGGCGGACGTCCACTGTGGACGGTCCGGGTGTGGTGGTCCATGGGCACGATCGTGTCTGGATAGACGGCCGGGAGTCGGTGTCGCCGCCGCGACGTCACACGATCGAGTGAAGTTTCGGAGTGCGTACGGGGCGACCTGCGGTCTCGTTCGACGACCCCGTGTGCGTGGGTGTTCGGCAACGTGAGCAGGTCCCGGGTTCGCCTGAGCGAAACGGCAACCTGGGACCGTTCCCGGCCCGTCAGCCGAGGATCGTGGTGATCAGCTCGTCGGCCAGCGCGGGAGTTGCGGCGGCGATGCCCGACCACCGGCGGCTCAGGTCGGGGTCGAACGTCAACGGCCTGCCGCGCAGGTCCAGCAGCACTCCCCCGGCCGCGGGCACGGTGACTAGGGCGGCGATCAGGTCCATCAACCGGTGCGTGTCCGAGCCCGGGTCCGCGAACGCGTCCACCGAACCCTCGGCCACCAGGACCGTCTCCAGGCACGTGGTGGACAGGCTGCGGATGCGCTCGACCTGGTTCGCCACGCGCATCCAGGCCTCCTCGGTGCCGCGCTTCGGCCGCATCATGCAGATCGAGGAGCCCTTGAGGGCGGTGCGGCCGCTGGTGCGGAACGGCGTGGGTTCGCCCGTCCGGGCCGACCAGGCGCGGCCGGTGTCGAACCAGACCGTGAGGGCCTCGACGGGCTGGTCGTCGAGCACGAGGGCGCCGGCGAAGCAGGACAGCGGCACGCCCATGGCGGCGTTCGCGGAACCGTCCACCGGGTCGATGACGAGCGTGGCGGCGGAGCCGTTGTCGATGAACCCGGCTTCCTCGGAGAGCAGGTTCGCGCCCGCCTTCGCGGCGGCCTCGGCGATCGCGGCCTCCACGATCGCGTCCACCCGCATGGTGGGCGTGCCGTCCGCGCCGTCCGCGATCTCCTCCCGCAGCTGCGCGCGGGTGAAGTCGCGCCGGGCGCCGGCGTAGGCGCCGGACGCGGCGATGGCGGTGGCGGCGAGCGCCGGGTGCACGTCTGCGGGCATGTCGTCCGCGGGCACGGGCCAGGGGATCAGGCGCCCAACAAGCCACCGGAGGGACACCGCAGGCGGCCCACCCGTGGTGTACGACTCAGATCAGGCGCAG
>NZ_JBFAAX010000468.1:0-4594 GCF_040639995.1 Actinosynnema sp. NPDC023658
CGGAAAGGCCGGTGACGAAGGCCCAGCGTCCGGATGAGCGAAGGGCTTGAGCGGGAACGAGGGTGCGGTTCGCGTCGAGGAGTGCACGCCAGAGGTCGACGGCGGCGTCCAGTTGTGGTGTGGCGGCGTCGCTGCCTTGCACGAGAAAGGCGATCTCTTCGGCGAACGCCGAGATTGCTTCGACGTCTCCGCGGAGGCTGTCGAGGATGTCGTCCGCGCCGTAGCCGGGTATGGCATGCAGCGTGGCGAGTGCGAGCCACCTGGCCGCGTGTTCGGCCTGTCGCCGGGCAGCATCCAGGAGTCGGTCACGTAGTCGTTCGTAGAGCCACGGGGTGGCCTGGCCGCTGTACTTGAGGGTCAGGTCGAAGGTCTCGAGACCGAGATCGTGGTCGCCGAACAGAGC
Organism: Actinosynnema sp. NPDC023658; assembly: GCF_040639995.1. Classification (NCBI taxonomy): domain Bacteria; kingdom Bacillati; phylum Actinomycetota; class Actinomycetes; order Pseudonocardiales; family Pseudonocardiaceae; genus Actinosynnema; species Actinosynnema sp. NPDC023658. The sequence goes on from NZ_JBFAAX010000468.1 coordinate 404, forward strand.
AAAGGTGTTGTCTTCCAGCCAGTCTCGCACGATGACCTCGAGTACGACGCGTCGTTGGGCCAGGATGGCCCGGTACTCCGCGCCGATCGGCGCGGGAACGTTGAGGACGTCGTCGAGGAGTGCGGTGAAGTCCGGGTGGATGGACCCGGTGGTGCGGAATTCCCAGTGTCCCAGTGACAGGACGGCTTCGAGTCCTCGACCGTGCGCGTTGTTGATCGCGCGGGTGAGTGCGTCGTGGTCGTCGAAGCTGTCGTCGTCGCCGGGGCGGGCGGTCAGGTCGACGAGGTCGAGTGCCCATTGCCGGACGGTGTCCAGGTGGTTGGTGAGCGGGGCGTCGGCGTAGGCCAGGGCCGCGACAAGGTCGACGGTGGCGGTGTCGACGTTGTGCCAGTCCGGTTCGAAGTCGAAGTCGTCATTGCCCAGGACGGTCGGTGTCCAGCGTTCGGTGCGAGCCATACGTGCGGCGTCGATGATCGAGGAGGTGTCAGGCGTGATGTCCTTGGCCTTGGCGGTCAGGGCACGAAAGTAGTGCAGTACGTACACCGGTTCCCGCAGCGTGGTCACCACGGTCGTCGCAGCCGTCGACCACGCGGTCGGGGTTGCCTCGACGACAGCTTGGAGCGTCCGGGCCAGCTCCCTTGCGCTTTGCAGGCGCCGCTCGCTTTCCTCGCTGGGGCGCCAGCTCGCGACGAGGCGGGCGGCGTCGAGGACGGGAATGGTGTTCAGGTCGTCCTCGACGTACACCGACTGCCCCCACAGCGCCATCACCGTCGGAGTCCTGCGCTCGAACGCAGTGAGGTCGAGCGGACCGTGGCGCAGGTTCACCTGCGCGATCGGGTCTTGCCACGAAGTCAGGAGGTCCGCAGGCAGCACCGCAGACCACCGCCACACGCGCGCCCAGTCATCCGGCGGGGAGACGCCCGAGTCGGGAGCGTCCGCGGACGGAGTGCCGAGGGCATCGACCCATGCGGTGAGCTGATCGGAAGTCGCCTCGGTGGCGAGCACGTCCTCGATGAGCTCCTTGTCGTCGCCTGTGACGGTCGATGAGGCGAGACGACCGGTGACGTGGTCGATCTTGTCCTCGGGCGGCACGTCATCGGCTCCGGTGAGGACGCGGCAGACCAGGCGCCCGCCGATCTCACCGGGCGTGCCGTCGATCCAGGCCCGCAGCTCGGAGGTCGGTACACCCAATTCCCGGGCGCGGTCGAGAAGACGGGCGAGATAGTGCACGACGATCACGAGGTAGTCACGGTCGTCCTCGTGCAGGTCGGCGGTCAACCGCGCGACGCCCAGAACGATCCACCCCGCCCGTTCATGGCGTGCGGCCCGGCGCACTTTGGCCGCCAGCATCCGTCCGCGGGAGGCGACGTTGTCCTCGTCGAGTCCGGCCACCAGTTGATCGAGCACCGTCTTGTAGTAGTAGCGTTCCCGGTCGTGAGGCTCGGCGTTGAGCACCACGTCGGCCACCCGTCCGACGAGCGGATCATGTGGATCGGCCTTCTTCGCCACACCGACGGACAAGGCGCGCACCGCCCGGTTACCGGGGAAGGCGGCGGCCGTTCTGGCCACGACTTCGTGAGCGTCGTGCCCGAGCAGTGACGCGACCCGGAGCAGTTCGAAACCAGGCTGCACCTGTTGGTCGCGAGGCAGCGCCGAGCAGTCGACCAGCAGACGTTCCAACAGGTCCGCCACCTGTCGTGGAGAGGTGCGGCCGAGTCCGTCTGCCACGCCAGCCACAGGCCACGGCATCCCCGGTTCCGGCAGCGCAGCGATCCCTGCCTCGTGCAGCGGCGTCAGCCAGGCAGGGTCGGTCAAGTGCCCGAAGAACAGCCGCAGGTGATGGTGGTTCGACACCAGTACGCGCAGCCGGTCGATCTGCTGGGCACCCTGCCACGGCTCGGCAGCCAGACCCCGCAACGACTCCACCAACGCGTCCGGCGGGGTGAACACACGGACGAACCATGCCACGGTCCGGTAGTACAGCGCCGTCGCGGCAGCCAACGCCGCCCTGTCGTGCAGGCCCTTGTTCGCCTGACCGCGGATGTCCTCGTACTCCCCCACAGGGCTGAGTTCCCCAGGGAGGGGATCAACGCCGGCCTTGCCGCGCAGGTACCCGAGCAGTCGGTTGGCGTGGAAGGAATGCTGCTGCTTCTTCTCCGAGACTCGCCGCAAAGTGTCGTGCAGTTCCCGCAGCGGGGCGTCCCCAGCACCGCCGAGGCTGTCCAGCACCGCCTGGTAGTTCTTCCATGCGTTAAGGATCGCGCGCAGGTCGCTTTCAGGCGGGGCGGTGTCCTCGACGACCGCGTCCAGGCTCTGGCGCAGGTTGTACGCGGCACTCTCGGCGAACCGCAGACCCGACTCGTCCTTCTCCGCCCATCCGAGCAGCGCCGCTGCCGTCCGAACGCAGGCCACCACCTTCTCGCCCCGCTCAGGCAACTCCTCGAGCACGCGCCCCACCACCTCAGGGGAGAGGTCGGGAAGGGGCTGTCCGGAAGAGTCGCCATTCTCCATAACTCAGTGTGAACCAAGGCGACCCACCGGTTGTTCCGCGACACGCCGTCCTCCAACCAGGCCACACCCGGACCGGCTGACGCCACGAGTACGCCGAGGCCTGCGCACGACCAGACGAACACAGTGGCGACGATCGCGACCGCCATCGAACCGAGCGCCACGACGGCCGCCACCCACGCGGGGACGTCTCCGAAGTCGAGCTGCGCCCCTGCCCCCTTCACCTCGCCGGGTCAACTCGGCGCGTCTTCGGTTGCAGGAGCCTACGGTCCGACACGACGAAGGCCGCCCGGCCGAACGACGGCAGGGTGAACTTGTCGCGCCCGCGGGAACTGCGCTGCCGGGTGCCGGAGACGATCGGTTGCGCACATCCCCGTCACGGGCCACTGTGGATGAAGGAGGCCCAGAGGTCCGGACGGTCGGGGTGCTGGTCCCTGAGTCCTCGGACAACGCGGTGCAGGGCCGGTGCGAAGTCGTGGGGTTCGGGCAAGGGTGGCAGTTCGCGGTAGAAGGTTGCGGCGGCGTCAGACGCGACATTGTCGGCCAGCGGCCAGAGGCTGCCGATGCGTGGCGGTACCCGGCCAGGTGGAACGCCGAGACCAGGTGGATCGCCTCGTCGGCGTGCCACAGGCTGGTGCGGGCGGTCGAGCAGGCCGACAGGTAGGCCAGTTCCGCCCGGTCGAGCCGCAACCCGGTGATCCGGCCGATCGGTAGCCGGCCGTCGTGCAGGTGCAGGCCGCCGTGCGAGGGTGCGGTCGGGTCGGTGTCGGCGTGGCAGGCGAAGTGCGTCCAGGTGCTCGTGGTGAGGGCGGTCAGCACGCGGGCGGCTGTGGCGTCCTCGTCGAGCAGCACGAGCCGGTCGGGTGCGTCGTCGGCGAGCGCGTTGGCTTCGGCGACGGTCGCCGGCAGCGGGGGCAGGCCGGGTGTGGAGGACAGCGCGATGACCAGCTGGCGGCGAGTGGAGGCGGGTGGTCTGCGGTGCGCGTGGGCTAGGTGACTGGTGTCGAACGGAGACTTGAGGCCAGTTGGCCTGGTCTGCGTTTGGCTGGTTGCCGGTGGGGTGGCGGTTCTCGTCGGGCCTGTTCTGTGGGACAGGGCGCGGTTCTGGTCGGTATGACGCTGGAGAGGGGTGTGTGCCCTGAGGGCTGTCCGGTGGCGTTGGTCAGGCGGTGGTCCAGCCGCTTGCGGTGTGGGCGATTCCGAGCACGTCGAGGCGTGCGAGGTTGACCGCGGCGGCGAGCAGTGAGAAGTCGGCGGCGACCTTGAGTCGTCCTCGGACGCGGGCGCGGCGTCCTCCGTGACGACGGCGCATCAGGTGGCCGATCTTGCGTTCGCCCGGTAGTCGGCCTTCCAGACGGGGTCGGTCTGCCGGGCACGACCGGCGGCCACCTGCGCCTCGTAGTGGCCGACGGTGATCGTGCGTCCGGCTTTGGCGGTGGTGCATCGGGCGGACAGCGGACAGCCGGCGCAGGCATCGCCGAACTCGGCGATCCCCGTGTGACGCTTGTGGTCGAGGGGACGGATGGTCGTGGTCGTCCCGGCCGGGCATGTCACGGTCCGGGCGTCGAGATCGATATCGAAGCGGTCCTTGGGGAAATGTCCCTTGACCCGGGACGGCGGCTGCACCTTCAGTCCATTATGGATCTTGGCGTTGTCCAGTCGAGCCAACAGTTCACCCGCGCC
>NZ_JBFAAX010000469.1:0-1198 GCF_040639995.1 Actinosynnema sp. NPDC023658
CGCGTTCCTTGACCATGACGGAAACCTTACGTGACCGGGCCAGCGGTTATGGGCGCGCCGCACGTCGACCCAGTGCGGGCCGGCGAACAGGCGGATGCCGCCGTCGGCGCCGCGGAACGCCGCGTCCACACCGTCGCGCAGCTGCTCGGGCAGGGTCGGCACGCCGAGCTCGTCCGGCAGCGAGGTCTCGATCGCCCGCGGGTAGCCCTCGTCCACGTAGGACAGCTCGCCGCCGGAGTACCGGACGTACTGGTCGCCGCCGAACAGGAACGTGCGGCCGCCGTCGACGAGCGCGGCGTCGACCCGGCCCCGCTCCGCGATCGTGTTGCGGACCCGGCCGAGCCCCAGCCCGGCGAGGTCGTAGGTCGCGGTCAGGGTGCTGGAGACGACGTGGCAGTCGCCGCCGACGAACAGGTACGCGGTGCGCCGGTTCGCCACGACGGCATCGACCACGGACCGGGCGCCCGCCTCGATCCGCGCCGCCACGACGTCCTCGAACGCGTCGGGCAGGTTCGCGAACGCGTCCTCCTCGCGCAGGTTGTCCGCGATCGGCTTGGGGTAGCCCGGGTCGGCGTGGCGGTAGGCGGCGCCGGTGTAGCGGACGTACTGGTCGCCGGAGAACAGGAACGTCGTGCCGCCGGCGTCCACGAACGCGGCGTCCACCCGGCCGCCGTCGGCCAGGAAGTTGTTGCGCGACCGGCCCCAGGCGTCCCGGATCGGCCGGTAGGGCGCGACCGCGCCCGCCGCCACGCGGGTGAACGAGCCGGGGAAGAACAGGTAGGTGGCAGCGTCCTGCCCCGAGAAGGCCGGCACGGTGAACGCGGCGGTCGGCGTGCCCGGCCAGCCGCGCTCGACGCCGGGCCACAGCCGGCTCACCGGCCGCGCCGGGGTCCAGGCGCCCGTGACCTCGTGCCGTGCCAGGTACTCGTCCCCGGTCAGCACGAGCATGTTCTCGCCCTCGAACAGCACCGCGTCGGGCGCGGTGAAGCCCTCGGGCCGCAGGTCGGCGGGGATGTCCCAGAACGTCGCGTCGGCGCTCAACGGGTAGCCCTCGTCGGGCCGCGCGTAGTCGGATCCGGAGAACACCAGGTAGCGCTGGTTGCCCTCGGCGTCCGGTCGCTCGAACAGGTCGGTCAGGCCGCCTCGCACGTAGGCCTGCGTCAGGGTGGTCTGGCCCGCGCTGTGCGCGGCGATGGGG
>NZ_JBFAAX010000469.1:1208-4574 GCF_040639995.1 Actinosynnema sp. NPDC023658
CCCCTCGGGGGCGGGCCCCCCCAACTGGTAGGCCCGCCCGCCCCGCACGTCGCCCCCCGACCCCGGGGACCGCCCCCCCCGGGGGGCGCCGAGGGGCCGGGCGCCCCCGCCGTGGCCGCCCTCGACCGCCCGGGAGCCCTGGTAGACGACGAACTGGTCGCCGGCGAAGACGTAGGTGCGCCCGTCGCGCCCGACGAACGCGGCGTCGACCCGGTTGTCCTGCGCGATGGCGTTGCGGCCGCGTCCCCAGTCCTCCGCGAGCGGGTACTCCCGGTTCAGCCGGACGTCGAAGCACGAACCGCCCTTGAACAGGTAGGTGTTGCCGTCCGCGCCGCGCAGCACGGCGTCCAGGCCGGTGCGGAACGCGGCCGGAACCGCGCGCAGGACCCGGGGCCGCACGGCCGTCCTGGTGACGGTCGCGCCTTCGAGGGCGCTGTGGCGGTGCCAGCCGTCGGCCCCTTCGACCAGGACCGCCCCGTCCTCGATGAACGCGCACCGCACGTCGTCGAAGTCCGCGTAACGGCGGTAGAGGGCGTCCGACACGGCGTGCAGCCGACCGTCCACGACCAGGTACGCGGTGCGCCGGTCCGCGAACGCCGCCTCGACCCGGCCGGTCAGCGGTGCGGGCAGGGCCGCGAACCTCGGCTCGTGCCGCAGGGCGTCGAGCGATCGGGGGTAGCCGTCGGTGACGGTCGCGAGGTCCGCCCCGTCGTAGCGCACGTACTGGTTGCCGCTGAACAGGTACGTGGCCGAGTCGAGCACCAGCGTGGCGTCCACGCGGCCGTGCCGGGCGATGCCGTTGGCGACGTTGCCCCAGAACGCCGTGTTCGGCGCCGGGTACCGGTCGTCGAGCCCGGTGTAGTCGTCGCCGGTGTAGCGGACGTAGCGGGTGCCCGAGAAGACGTAGGTCCGGCCGTCCCTGCCGACGAAGGCGGCGTCCACGCGGTCGAACGGCAAGCTGTCCCACCGGTCGTCCAGCGGCCTCGGCTCGGACCACCAGCGGCGCTTGGTGTCGAACACGACGTACCGGTCCCCGGAGAACAGGTAGGTCCGGTCGTCCTGGCCGGTGAACACCGCGTCCACGGCCCCGAACCCGTCGTCGGGGAGGTTCCACCAGTTCGCGGCCAGCGGCCTCGGGTAGCCGGCGTCGGGGACCGCGTGGGCGCGCGTCGAGTAGCGGACGTGGTACTGGACGTCGTGCCGGGGGTCGGCGTGCACCTCGATCCGGTCGGTGACGCGCCGCAGGACGAGCCCGACCCCCTGCTCCGCCGACAGGCGCCACTCCGGCGCGGACCCGGTGACGCGCGTGTCGGCGGCGACGGTGATCCCGTGCTCCTGGAGCACGTCGCGCAGCGCCCGGGACACGACGCCCGCGGCCAGGTCCGGCTCGTGCTCGGGCGGCAGGCCGAACAGCAACCCGCCCGCGCCGAACAGGTGGGTCGCGCCGTCCAGCACGAAGGACGCGCCGACGCGCCGCAGCCCGCCCCAGTCGGGTGCGATGGCCCGCGGGTGGCCCAGGTCGACCACCGAGTAGTCGGCGCCGGAGTACCGGAGGTACTTCCCGCCGCTGAACAGGTAGGTCATCCCGTCCAGGCCCACGAACGCGGAGTCGACCACGCCGCCGTCCAGGACCGGGCCCAGCACGCCCCAGCGCTCGGCCGTCGGCGCCGCCGCACCGGCCTCGCCGCACTTCACCGCGACCGTGCGGCCGTCCTTGAACAGGTGGACCACGCCCGAGGGGTCCGCGAAGGCCGCGTCCAGCGCGCCGTCGAACCCGACCGGCACACCGGGCAGGTGGGACTCGACGCGGCGCGGGAAGCCCTCGTCCACGACGACGCCGTCGTTCTCGACGCAGTCGGAGTAGCGCACCACCTGGTCGCCCGAGAACTGCACGCCCGACGACGCCTCGGCGTAGGCGGCGTCGATCCGCCCGGTGTCGACCAGGGAGTTGCGCACCCGCCCCCAGACCTCGGCGGTCGCCCGTTCGCCCACGACGTCACCGACGGCGGCGTAGCGGTCGGCCGCGAACAGGTGGGTCGTGCCGTCGCGGTCCTGGAACGCCGCGTCCACCGAGGACCGGAACCGCTCCGGCAACGGCGTGTGCCGCCCCTCCCCCTCCCACCAGTCACCGATCGCGCGGGGGTAGCCCTCGTCCACGTAGGTGTAGTCGGCGCCGGAGTAGCGCACGTACTGGTCGCCGCGGAACAGGTAGGTCCGGCCTTCGGAGTCCACGAACGCGCTGTCGATCCGGGCCGGCTCGTCGGAGAGGGTGTTGCGGACCGCGCCCCAGACCTGCGTGCTGCGGTCCCAGTGCCCGGCGCCGGGCGCGCGGGTGAAGGCGTGCGACCCGGCCGCGTCGTGCCCGATGACCCACTCCGTGCCGCCCGCGTCGGTGAACGCGGCGTCCACGCCGGCGAGCCCGGCGAACCGGGACGACAGCTCGGCCAGCGGTCGGGGCGCCCCGGTCGGGTCGTCCGAGCCCTCCTGGTAGGTCCAGCACGCGGTGTCGTGGAACAGGTAGCGGTTGCCGTCGGCGGAGTCGAGCAGGGCGTCGATGCGGTCGATGCCGGGCGGCATCACGAGCGGCTCGGTGAACTTGCGCGCCAGGTCCTGGTCGTGGAAGGCCACGGCGACCGCGGGCGCGTCCAGGCCCAGGCGGGTGACCAGCAGCGCGAACCGACGGGTCCGGTCGTAGGCCCGGCGGGCGGCCGACCCCGGCGTGAGGAGGGTGTCGAAGAAGTCGGCCAGGCTGCCGCAGACCCCGGCGCACACGGCCTCGACGGTGGCCGCGGGCAACCCCGTCGCGTCGGTCAGGACCTCGATCAGGGCGTCGCGCTGGAGGTCCGCCCGGGCGGCGAGCGCCGTGACGACCTCCGCGACACCGGCCACCAGCTCCCGTGCCGCGGTGTGCAGCAGGTAGAAGATGTCGGCGGCGTAGTCCTCCAGGTCGGGCAGGGCGAAGCCGAGGGCGTTGGACGGCGTGGCGAACCAGGCGAGCCGGTCCGCGGCCACCGACAGGTCGTCCCGGAGATCGCCGCGGGCGACCAGGATGGTGACGAGCCGGTCGGTCTCGTCGGCGTCGAAGCCCAGTTCGACGAGTGCGTCGAGGTCGAACCGGTAGGGCCGCTGCTCGACGAGGGTGGTGGCGATCCGGCTGGTGATCGTGGCCAGGTCACCGGCGGAGAACAGGCGCTCCCAGGGCGATCCGGCGAGGGACACGACGTTGCCGGGATCGGCGAAGAAGGTCCGCAGCTCCCCCGGCACCCGGTTCTCCTCCAGGTACGTGCCGGACAACGCCTCGGCCGCGGCACGGGCGGCGGCGTGGTCGGTGATCTCCTCGAGCCGCTCCGCGTCCACGGTGAGCAC
>NZ_JBFAAX010000470.1:0-4562 GCF_040639995.1 Actinosynnema sp. NPDC023658
ACCGAGATCGCGGCCATCTCGGCGCTGGCGGACTCGGCGTCGGTGCTGGTCGGGGCGGCGGCGACGGTCGACGCGGTCGCCACCGCGATGGACGGCGCCCCGCTCGCGCACGTGGCCGCGCACGGCTCGTTCCGCGCCGACAACCCGCTGTTCTCCGCGCTGGAACTGGCCGACGGGCCGTTGACCGTCTACGACCTGGAACGGCTGCGCACACCACCGGCCCGGGTCGTGCTGTCGGCGTGCGACTCGGGCCTGTCGGCGGTGCGGCCCGGCGACGAGCTGATGGGGTTCACCGCCGCCCTGCTGGGCCTGGGCACCCGCACCCTGATCGCGCCGGTCGTCCCCGTGCCGGCCGAGGTCACCACACCGCTCATGGTCGACCTGCACCGCAGGCTCGGCGCGGGCCAACCGCCCGCGGTGGCGCTCGCGGGCGCGCAGGAGGCGCACCGCGACAACGGCGACGTGGCGTTCGCGGCCGGCGCCGGGTTCCTGTGCTTCGGGGCCTGACCGCACTGACACGAGGAGGACCGGGCGAGATGGCGTACGACGAACACCTGGCCGAGCGGATCCGCGACGAGGTCGGTGACCTGCCGGGCCTGAGCGCCAAGCGGATGTTCGGCGGGGTCGCGTACGTGCTGCTCGTCAACATGCTCGTCGGCGTGACCGGTGACCACATCAACGCCCGCGTCGGCCCCGACGCGGCGGACGGGTGCCTGGCCCTGCCCGGGACCAGGGTCTTCGACCTGACCGGCAGGGTCATGCGCGGCTGGGTCGTGGTCGACGGCGAGGTGCTCGACGAGGACTCCGGGCTGTCCGACTGGATCGGCCGGGCGCGGGAGTTCGTCGAGACGCTCCCGCCCAAGTAGGTTGGCCACCGTGGACGACGGCGTGGACGCGCGGGACCTGTTGGCGGTGGCGGTGGCCGAAGCCCGAGCCGGGCTCGCCGAGGGCGGCATCCCGATCGGGGCGGCCCTGTTCGCCGCCGACGGCACGCTCCTCGGCCGCGGCCACAACCGCAGGGTGCAGGACGGCGACGCCTCGACCCACGCCGAGACCGACGCCTTCCGCGCCGCGGGCCGCCGACCGGGCTACCGCGACACGATCATGGTCACCACGCTGTCACCGTGCTGGTACTGCAGCGGGCTCGTTCGCCAGTTCGGCATCCCCCACGTGGTGATCGGGGAGGCGCGGACGTTCCACGGCGGTCACGACTGGCTGGCCGAGCACGGCGTGCGGATCACCCTGCTGGACGACCCGGAGTGCGTCCGGCTGATGACGGACTTCATCGCCGCCGAACCGGAGCTGTGGTTCGAGGACATCGGCCAGGACTGACCCGGCCACGCCCCCGTCGAGCGGCGTCCCGGGGACCGGGCGACCACCGCTCGGCGCACGCGGGACAGGGCTGTCGCCACCTGGTGCGCGCAGGGATGGACGGCCGCGCCCCGACGGTCGCGGCCTGGCGCGCGCACTGCCCCGGGCGGGGGGCGGTGCGCCACGCCATGGAGACAGCCGTCAGAACCGGCTCAACGCCTCGTCGACGGAGCCGACCAGGGTGAACACGGAGCTGAGCCCGGTCGCCTCGATCGGCCGCTGCGTCGCCCGACTGGTCGCCACCAGCACCAGCGGGATGCCGAGGCTGCTCGCCCGCTGACTGCCTATGACCAGGGACTCCAACCCGGCAGAGCCGAGGAAGCGCACCCCGCTGAGGTCCACCACCACACCCCGCACGTTCTCGACCAGGTGCTCCTTGAGCGGCTTGGTCAACTCCTCCGCACTGCTCGTGTCCAACTCTCCCGACACGTGCAGCACCACCACGCCGTCCGCTGGTCTGTCGACCCGCACGGAAGCAAGCGTCGCCGCGGGTTCTGGCACGCCGGTACTCCTCTCACTCGAACGACGCCGGCGCGGCGTCGAAGCTCCACGGTAACCCTCAACCGGCGTCGTCGACCGTTTCGGTCACGACCATGTCGACCAGCTCACGGGCATCGGTCGCCGCACCCAGCGCCCGGCGCTGGCGCGCGGCGCCACTGCCATGAGTGCCGAGCCAAGTCAAGTGGTTTTCCACAGTGGACAGAGCGCCGGCGTCGCGCAGCGCGTCGGAGCACCACGACACCAGGTCGGCGGCGCGCTCCCGGGCGGGCAGCAGGTTCCCCGTGCGCGGGTCGACGGCCAACCCGTCCACCCCGTCGCGCGCGGCACGCCAGTAGGCGGCCCGCAGCAGCACGTCGTCGACCCGTTCGGGTTCGGCGGACTCGGCGGCGGTGCGGGCGAACGCCCGGATCACCTCCGCGATGACGACCGCCTCACGGGCGGTCATCGGGATGTCCGACACACGCACCTCGACCGTCGGGTGCTGCGCGGACGGTCGCACGTCCCAGTAGACCATCCCGGTGTCGAGCAGCACCTCGCTCGCCTCCAGGGACTTCACCAGCCGGTCGTACTCGGCGGCGGACTCCAGGTGCGGCGGCGGGCCGCTGATCGGCCAGCGCGACCACACGATCGAGCGCCAACTGGCGTAACCGGTGTCCTCGGCCTGCTCGATCGGTGAGTTCACGCTCAACGACAGCAGCGTCGGCAACCACGGCCGCAGGGCGTTCGAGATGCGCACCGCGACGTCCTCGTCCGGCACGCCCACGTGGACGTGCATCCCGCAGACGCCCTGACCACCGATGATCTTGCGGTGCGACTGCGCCATCATCCGGTAGCGGGGGTCGTCGGTGCCGGGCGGCGGGCCCAGCGTGCCGATCGGAGGGATGGCCGAGGCCAGCAACCGGCACCCCGCCGCGTGCGCGGCCTTCGCCAGGTGCAGGCGTCCGCCCAGCACCTGCTCCGCCAGTTCCTCCGCGGTCGCGCACACGGGCGTGGCGACCTCGATCTGGAACGGGGTGAGCTCCCGTTGCACGTCATGGCCGGCGCCGGCGTGCTGCGCCACCGAGTCGGCCAGCGGCACGGGTCGGCGCGATTCCGGGTCGACGAGGAGGAACTCCTGCTCGACACCCACGGTCCACGGGTCCGTCATGCCGCTCCCATACCCACTAGTCGACGGGTTCAATCCTGGCTTTGCGCATCTTTCGTGGTCTGTCGCCGCCCGGGTCGGGTCGTGCTCCGGGGGTGTTTCAGGCCGCCGACGCCGGGAACCTGCCCGCTGTGAGACTGCGCCGCAGTGACCCGTCCGCACCGGGCTGGTGCCGCCGCGCCCGCGGCCGGGGGTTCAGCTACACCGACGCCGACGGCGTGCCGCTCGACCCCGAGTCGGTGGCGAGGATCAAGTCGCTGGTCATCCCACCGGCGTGGCGCGACGTGTGGGTCTGCCCGCACCCGAACGGCCACATCCAGGCGGTCGGCACGGACGCGGCCGGGCGTCGCCAGTACCTCTACCACGAGCGGTGGCGGCAGGACCGGGACGAGGAGAAGCACGACCGGGTGCTCGCGCTGGCGCCCCTGCTGCCCGGGTTCCGGGTGGAGATCGGGCGCGAGCTGCGGCAGCGGGGCAGGTCGCGGCAGCGGGTGCTCGCCGTGGCGTTGGCGGTGCTGGAGCAGGGCGTGTTCCGGGTGGGCGGCGAGACCTACGCGGCGGACAACGGCACGCACGGCGTCGCCACCCTGCTGTGCTCGCACGTGACCGTGCACGGGTCCACAGTGGACTTCCGCTACCCGGCGAAGGGCGGGATCGAGTTCGTCACCGCGGTGGAGGACGACGTGCTGGCGCCGGCGGTGAAGTCGTTGCTGCGGGGCCGTTCCGGCGAGGACCGGTTGCTCGTCGACGACCGGGGGTGCTCGGTCGGGTCGGACGACGTGAACGAGCGGTTCAAGGAGATGGTCGGGTCCGAGTTCTCGGTGAAGGACCTGAGGACGTGGCACGCGACGGTGCTGGCGGCGGCGGCGTTCGCGCGGGAGGGGCGGCCGGAGTCGAAGCGCGGGCGCAAGCGGGTCGAGGCGGCGGTGATGAGGGAGGTCTCGGAGCACCTGGGGAACACCCCGGCGGTCGCGAGGAAGTCCTACGTCGACCCGCGGGTGGTGCGGCTGTTCGAGGAGGGGACGGTGATCAGGCCGAAGTCGGCTGATCGTGAGACGGTGGAGCGCTCCGTCCTGCGCATGCTGCGGCAAGTGCGGAAGGGGCGGAAGGCCCGCAAGTGATCACCCCGTGGTTCCCGCTCGCTGCTCGCTCTGTCGGTGCTTTTTGGGTGGTTGGGTGTTTGTGCAGGTCAGGCGGTCGATGAGTCACACATTCGGGTGATCATCGGCTCAAAGTGTACGGAAACACCGTTCCCGATCCTCGGTTAAAACCATGAGGAGCCCCGCCAACCACCACCGCCGTCCACCCCACTCCCGCCCCCACCACTTCCTCACCCTCTCCGTTCGCCCCACCCCGTCGCCCCCTGGGCAGAGGTACCCGCAGTGATGGCACTCGCGGCCCTCGGAGTCCGGTCCGGCGGATCATCCGCGTCACGGACGGGCAGGTCGCGCGGCCCCGGTCGGGAGGATGACCGGCGGCGACTCGGACCGGCGGCGACTCGGGCCGGCGGCGACTCGGGCCGGCGGCGACGCGGCCGAGCGGCGCC
>NZ_JBFAAX010000471.1:0-4555 GCF_040639995.1 Actinosynnema sp. NPDC023658
GCGCGCGGTCACCTCGGCGGGGACGCGGGCGCCGTCGAGCACCGGGACCAGGCGCAGCACCGCGTGCATCCCGTGCCGGTGCGACACGAGGTGCAGGTCGTCGGCGTAGGTGGCCTGCGCCACGACCGGGGAGATGCCGAACCACGAGCCGCGGTGGCTGAACGGGATTTCCCGCACGGAGAAGTCGTCCACGGACGTCCCTTCGATCAGTCCTTGACCGCACCCGCGGTGATGCCGGCCGCGACGAACCGCTGGGCCAGCACGAGCAGGACGGCGGTGGGCACGGAGGCGACCACGGCGGTCGCCATGATCGCGTTCCACTCCTGGTTGTTGTTGCCGATGTAGCGGTAGATCCCGAGGGTCAGCGGCTTGAGCGCGCCCCCGCTGTCCAGGGTCGCGGCGAACACGAAGTCCGACCACGCCCACAGGAAGGCGAACAGCGCCGCGGTGACGACCCCGTTGCGCGAAGCGGGCAGCACGATCGACCAGAACGCGCGCAGCGGCCCCGCCCCGTCGATCCGCGCCGCCTGCACCAGCTCGTCGGGCACCGAGGACATGAACGCGGTGAGGATCAGCACCGCGAACGGGACGGAAACCGTGGAGTCGGCGAAGATCAGGCCCCACACGGTGTTGGTGATCCCGAGGGCGACGTAGATGCCGTAGAACCCCAGCGCCATGATGATGCCCGGGATCATCTGCGCGACCAGCAGCGCGAACTCCAGCGGCCGTCGACCGCGCGGGCGCAGCTTCGCCAGGGCGTACGCGGCGGGCGCGGCGAGGGTCAGCGTCAGCACGACGGTGCCGGACGCGACCAGCAGGCTGGTCCCGAAGTACGGCAGCTGCTCGCCCAGCACCCGGGCGTAGCCGTCGAACGTGGGCTTGACCGGGAACAGGTCCGGTGGCGACCGGCGCATCCGCTCCGGCGGGGTCAGCGAGACGTTGACCATCCAGTAGACGGGGAACAGCATCACCGCGGTGAACAGCACGCCCAGGGCGGTGCGCCAGGGTGGCCGCCGGATCACGCCGGCTCCTGGTGCCGCTGGTACCGGGCGTAGAGCAGGCCGCCGACCACGGCGAGCAGGATCAGCACGTTGCCCACGGCCGCGCTGGGCCCGAACCGGGGCAGCATGGAGCCGAAGCCGAGCTCGTAGGACCAGGTGGCCAGCGTCGCGGACGAGCCGCTCGGCCCGCCGCGGGTCATGATCCAGATGATGTCGAACACCTTCAGCGTGTAGACCAGCCCCAGCAGCAGCGTCACCGCGGACACCGGGCGCAGGACGGGGAACGTGATGTGCCGGAACGTCTGCCACGCGCTCGCGCCGTCCAGCGCGGACGCCTCGTAGACCTCGCCCGGGATGTTCTTCAGACCGCTGTAGAGCAGGACGAGGTTGAACGGGACGCCGATCCAGATGTTCGCGATCGTCACCGACAGCAGCGACCGGTCCGGCGAGGTCAGCCAGTCCACGGGTGCGGCGCCGAAGAACCCCAGCACGGCGTTGACGACACCGGCCTCGCTGTTGAGCATCCACGCCCACGTGGACGCGGAGACGATCAGCGGCAGCAGCCACGGCACCAGGAACAGCGCGCGCAGGGTCGCCGAGAGGGTGAAGTCCCGGGCGAAGAACACGGCCAGCGCCAGCCCGAGCGCGTACTGGAACACCAGCGACGCCACGGTGAACACGACCGTGTTGACCAGGGCGTTCCCGAAGTTCGGGTCCGCGAACACGGTGGCGTAGTTGTCCAGGCCCACCAGCTCCGCGCCGCCGTGGACGAACGTCCGGACGGTGTAGTGGCGGATGCTCAGGTCGATGTTCGTCAGGAGCGGGTAGGCGTAGCAGAGCAGCAGGTAGGCGAGCAGCGGCAGCAGGAACGCCCAGGCGACCAGCTGCCTCCGCAGCGCCACTACTTGCTCGAGGACGCGGCGGCTTGGGCTGCCGCGAGCGCGTCCTGCGACGACTTCGACCCGGTGAGCACCGCCTGGACCGCCGTCCACAGCGGCTGGGAGATCCGGGGGTACTTCGTGCCGAGGCCGTCACCGGTCCGGCCCTTGGCGGCCTGCACGGCGTCCACCCACACCTGGAGGTCGGGCTGCGCGGCGACCTGCCGCTGCTGCACCGACGACACGGCCGAGACGTAGGTCAGCGCCGTGTCGGTGGCGAGCAGGTTGTCCGACCCGACCAGGCAGTTGGCGATCTTCGCCGCCGTCTTCTCGCTGTCCGGCTCGCGCTGCGCGGGCACGGTGACGAACTCGCCGCCGGTCGGCGCGGGGGCGACGCCGCCCGTGCGGGCCGGGATGGCCAGCACGCCGTACTCGAAGCCGGCCTTCTTCGCGTTCTGCAACTGCCACGTGCCGTTCTCGGTGAACGCGAACTCGCCTGCGGCGAACTCCTGCCAGCTGGTGGTCTGCGTGTTGTTGATGACGGAGTTCGGCGCGTAGCCCTTGTCCAACCACGACTTCCACAGGTCGACCGCCGCCGCGGCCTCGGGCGAGGACAGCTCGGTCAGCTTTGCGCCCGCTCCCCAGAACCAGGGCAGGAACTGGAAGCTGCCCTCCTCCGTGCCGATGGCGGAGAAGGTGATGCCCTTCTTGCCCGAGGCGACGACCTTGGCCAGCGCCGCGTCCAGGGAGGCCCAGTCGGTGATCGAGGCCGGGTCGACGCCGGCGGCCGACAGCACCGCCTTGTTGTAGTACAGCGCGAGGGTGTTCGCGCCGATCGGCACGCCGTAGGTCTGCCCGTCGACCTGCCCCGCGGCCACCAGGTTGGGCGAGGCCTGCGACGCGTCCAGGCCGGTGTCCTGGTTGGACTTCACCACGCCCGCCTCGACCATCGTGGACACCACGGGGTTGTCCACCACCAGCACGTTCGGCGCGGTCCCCTGCTGGGCCGCCAGCAGCACCTTGTTCGTCAGGTCGGTCGTGTCGTACGCCTGGCGCTCGATCTCGACCCCGGCCTCGGCGCCGCACTTCTCGATCATCTTGACCCACTCGGAGCCCTGGTCGAACTGCGGGTACGGGTCCCACAGGGAGTAGGTGCCGGTGGTGCCGCCGGATTGCTGGGCGGAGCAGCCGGCCGCGGCCAGCACCGCGACCACCACCGTGGTGATGCGGCGGGTGAACGGTGAACGCTTCATCGCGTCGGCCCCTCCCAAAGGCGGCACTCGAACCGGTTCGACAGATCAGGCTGGGTCAACATAGCGGCGTCGTGCCGGGTAAGCAACAGGTCTGACGAGGCCGTCGTGCGCACGCCGTCGAACCGGTTGACGCGGTCCGCGCGAACCGGTGGGTCCGGACCGGTCCGCGACGCCCTGACCAGCGCCTGACGTCGTCCGCGCTGCCGGTGCCGCAGCGGTCCGGGCACGACCCGATCCGCACGCCGGAGGTGGACCCGTCCGCACCGCCCCGCCGGGTCGCCGGAACCGTCGGGCGGCGAGCGTGGCAGAAATCTGACATTGCCCGCCGCTCGACCCGTGGCTAGGTTGCCGGAAGGGTCGGTGACCCGCGACCTGTGTCCCGGGACCGCCCGATGAACGCGCACGCCAGGCCGGTTCCCCGCGCACCAAGGAGTCATCGATGAGACGGATCTCGCGCGCCCTGGCGGCCCTGGCGCTGCTCCTGCCGCTGGTGGTCGGCACGACGCTGGTGACGGCCGGCCCGGCTTCGGCCGCCGCGCTGACCAGGGTCACCAGCTTCGGCACGAACCCCACCAACCTCAACATGTACGTCTACGCCCCCGACAACGTCGCGCCGCAGCCCGCGCTGCTGGTCCTCGTCCACTACTGCGGCGGGTCGGCCGGCGCGATCTTCAACGGCAACGGCCACGACTTCGTGACCGCCGCCGACCGCTACGGGTACGTCATCGTCGTCCCCGAGGCCACCCGCGAGGGGCACTGCTTCGACGTGTCGACGAAGGCGGGGCTGACCCGCTACGGCGGCAGCGACTCGACCGGCATCATGTCGATGGTCTCCTGGGCGCGGCAGCGCTACAACGTGGACCCGGCGCGCATCGTGGTCAGCGGGTTCTCCTCCGGCGCGATGATGACCAACGTGCTGGCCGCCCAGTACCCCGACGTCTTCTCGGCCGGTTCGGCGTACTCCGGTGTCCCGGCCGGGTGCTTCGCGACCAGCGACGGCTCGCTGTGGAACAGCCAGTGCTCCGGCGGCAACGTCAGCAGGTCGGCGCAGGACTGGGGCAACCTGGTCCGGTCGTGGTACCCCGGTTACACCGGGACCTACCCGCGGATGCAGTTCTGGCACGGCACCACGGACACCACCCTCGCCTACCCCAACTTCGGCGAGGAGATCAAGCAGTGGACCAACCTCCGCGGGCTGAGCCAGACGCCGGCCTCCACCGACAGCCCGCAGTCGAGCTGGACGCGCACCAGGTACGGCGACACGGGCACCCGGGCCACCGTCGAGGGCATCAGCATCTCGGGCACGGGCCACACGCTGCCGCAGGCCGGGATGCTGGCGTACGCGATCGCGTTCCTCGGCCTGGACGGCGGGACCGGTGGCGGCGCGAAGACCGGCCCGCTGCGCGCGGTGGCGGCCGGCAGG
>NZ_JBFAAX010000472.1:0-4551 GCF_040639995.1 Actinosynnema sp. NPDC023658
GCCGCACCTGCCCACCCCGGTCGCGGGCGAGGGCCAGCGGCTCCGCCAGCGCGTCGGCGGCCGCCGACGGGCCGCCCTGGTCAGGGTGCTTGAGCACCACGATGTACCGATCGGCCACCTGCTCCTCCGAAGACGAGAGCAGGGGCGCGAGCGGGTCGGCGGTGGCGGCGGCCGGGCCGGCCATCCCCACCACCAGGGCGGCGGCCAACACGCAGGCCACCCGCCGGGAACGGGAACTGTGCAGGGACATCGTCAGCTCCAAGAGACAGGGATGTGAAGCAACCCAGAAAGTAGCCGGGGAAATCCCTGTCGTGACCGGCCTTCGCCGCCACCGCGCAAAAGTGTGGATGAGCCCCAATTCGGTGGACGGTACGGGTGCGGCGGGCCGGTCGGGATATGTCTGGGGCTCAACGGGACACGCTCGGGTGTGCCCGGCCTCGCGCACCCGGCCTCGCCGGGACGAAATGGCTGTCAAGCTCGTCGCCCGCGACGGCCTCAGTCCCACTCCCACCGGACACCGACGATCCCCGGCGCGACGTCGGGCGTGTAGACGTGGGTGACCTGGTTGCGGTGACAGGGCAGAGCGTGTTCCTCGGTCGGCTCGTCACCCCACCGGTTCGCGCGGAACGACCGCAGGCGCACCGGGACCGCGTGGGGGTGGAACGCCACGCGCAGCAGGTAACCCCGGCACGGCGAGCGGAACGCCTTGAAGTAGTGGTCGCCCGACTCCGGACGGGCACGGGTGCCGGTGAAGTGCTGGTCGAACGCGACCAGGTGCACGTCGCCGCGGTTGAGCCGGTGGTCGAACAGCAGTTCCGCCACCAGGAAGCCCGACTCGTCGTCGAACCGGGTGCGCCCCAGTCGACACCCCTCGACGGGGCGCACCTCGGGGTGGCCCTCCCCCTCGTCGCGGTAGTACACGACGCACCCGTCCACGCCGTCGACCAGCGCCGACACCAGGTTGCGGACCTCGACCCGGCGCAGCACACCGTCGTCGTCGAACGTCACGCGGTCCTCGACGCCCTCGTAGGAGCACTGGCCCAGGTGGGCGAACTCGCCGGTGGTCATGATGGCGGTCAGCCGGGCGTGGTCGTCGAAGATCGCGTCGTAGGACACGGTCCCGGGGACGTGGTCCAGCCACCGCCCGCGCGGCCTGCGCGGGCCGAGCAGCCGGACCAGCGCGTCCTGCGGCAGGTCGAGGATCTGCTCCAGGACGCG
Organism: Actinosynnema sp. NPDC023658; assembly: GCF_040639995.1. NCBI lineage: Bacteria > Bacillati > Actinomycetota > Actinomycetes > Pseudonocardiales > Pseudonocardiaceae > Actinosynnema > Actinosynnema sp. NPDC023658. Next base: position 1,219 of record NZ_JBFAAX010000472.1, read on the forward strand.
GACGGCGTGGACGGACTCGGTCCGCTCGGGGCGGCTGCGGCCGGTCTGCCAGTTGCTCAGGCTGGACGCGCTGACGTGGACGCCCGCGGTGGCCAACCGGTGAACCAGGCGCTCCAGACTCAGGCCGCTCGCGCGCACCGCCGCCCTGAGCGCGCGGTCGAACGGACCCGACCGCAAGGCGCGGGACAGTTCGTCGTCAACGGAGGCCGGGCTGTTCGCGGATGGCACGGCAGAACCTCCTCGTTCGGCTCGCCGCAATGTAACCTCCTCGCCCACGGCTCCCCCGGCACGACCACGAGCTCCCCCACCGTCCTCGTCACCGCGTCCAAGCAGGCAGAGAACGTACGAAGCGCAACGGAAGTCGAGCTTTCGCGGACCGACCGCCATCCGCTGTGACGTCGACCAGCACGGCATGATGACCAACTGTGCCGCTCCGACCGGCCTACCTCGGCGTGACCAACGCCTTCGCGTTGCTGCTCCTGCTGCCCATGAGTGCTCGGGACAAAAACTTGGAGATCCTGGCTATGGCACCAGATCACCGTCCTGGAACGGCAACTGGGTAACACCCGTCCGCGCCTCTCCCCGGCGACCGGGTTCCTCGCAGCGCTGCTACACCGACTTCCGAACGACACGCTTCGTCGACTGCGGCCACTGGCGCGTCCGGAGCCGGTCCTGCGCCTAGCATGAGAGAACCCCACCCGGAGCTACCGCCGCATCCACGGCGCACTCCTCGTACTCAGCATCACAGTCGCCGCCTCCACCATGTGGCAAATCCTCAAGGACGCCGGAATCGATCCGACGGCCGAGCGGACCACGACGACCTTGTCAGGCTTCCTCCGCTCACAGGTCGACGCAATCCTGACCTGCGACTTCTTCGAGACCTCCACCCTGAACGGCATCCGGCTGTACGTGCTCGCGGTCATCGAACACGCCAACCGCCGGATCCGCGTCCTCGGCACCACCACCCAGGTCACCTAAGCCGCCAGAAACCACGTCATGGATCTCGAAGACAAAGGCCTACACATGCGCTTACTGATGCGCGACCGCGACGGAAAGCATCCCGCCCTGTTCGACGACATCCTCGCCGACGTGGCGTCAAGGTCGTCCTCAGCGGAATCCGCATCCGGCGCCTGAACGCGATCATGGAAGGCCGGCTCCGCAGCTGCCGTCACGAACCCCCGACCGCACCCTCATAAGGAACCCATCGCACCTACTCCACGCCCTGCACGAGTACGAGCACCTCTACAACAACCACCGCCCACACCGAGGCATTGCCAACGCCCAACCATTACCCGCGCTGCCACCAGCGTCACCGATCAAGCAACGGTCACCTGACTCGACATCCGCAGACGGCAACGACTGGCGGCATCCTCAACGAGCACCACCACGCCGCCTGACCAGCACGGACGACATTTTCGGCAAGCACAGGGATGTGAAGCGGTTCAAGTCGTCAGAGAAGTGACGGCAGCACGTGCTCCTCGGTGACCACCAGGCCCGTGGTGGCCATGATCCCGGCCAGGTCGGGATCCCAGGCGGCCTCCGGGGGGCGGCTGTTCAGCGTCGGCAGGTCGATGCTGCGGGCGATCAGCGTGGCGACGGCCTCGCGGTAGTCGTTCGCCGACATGCGCCACGCCGTGCCGTCGGTCCAGGCGAGGATCTCGTTGGTCGCACGGATGCCGTCTGGCGTGAAGTCGTTGTGGCAGCGGGCCGTCTTGCCCTTGAGGTGGTGCCTGGCCTGTGCCGTGAGGCCGTTCGGGAGCACCATCAACGGTCCGGCCACGCCGGATTCGAGCAGGCGTGGGCTGCGGACGACGGTGATCTCCGGGGTTTCGAGGGTGTCGTTCAGCGTCAGGTAGCCCTGGGAGGTCAGCACCGGATCGCTGTAGGCGTCCTTGAGGATCCCGGCCTGCTCCCAGGTCGTGCCCATGAGCTCGAGCGCCTTGCCCACGATGCGGGCGAGCGGCCGTCCGTCGTCGAGGTCGTTGCCGGCCAGGGCGAACCGGGTCGTCGTCGGCCCGAGCCCGCCGAGCACCCGGGCGGCCTGGTTGGCGAGCATCGGCAACGCGGGCTGAGGGATCCTGCCGTACCGGCGCACGTACCCGATCCACGGTGCTGCCCACGGCTCGTGCAGCAGGTTGTGCTCACGCAGTGCAAACTTCAACACGGCCTCGGCCGTCGCCGCTTCCCCGGTAGTGGACATGTCGATCGGCTTGCCGTGCAGCGCTTCCAGCACCTCGATCAGCGTGCTGCCGTGCGTACGGACGTGCTGGTCCAGGCGCGTCAGGGAAATCTGCCGGCGGGCCGGGTACGCGACCGGCTTGCGCAGCAGCTCGGCGAGCGCCGCGGCGGTCTTCTCGTCCTCGATGTGAATGCTGAACGCAGACCGGCCGCCACCCTCCAGGGTCTCTCGGGCCAGCCGCCACAACTCGGCCAGTTCAAGTCGGTCCAGGTCCACAGTCCGAGTCTAGTTTCGCCATCCGGACCGCGCGCACACCGACTCCGGGTACCTGGGGGGTGCCGGAACTCTGCGCTGAGGCGCTGAACTGCGGCGATCGCGCACCATGGGCTATAGGAGCAAGATCGCGAGGCGTGGCGCTACGACTGCTGTACCTGGTCTTCGTCCGGGTCGTCGGCTGGTTGGTTCTACTCGGCCGGTCGTCGGCGGCCAAGGACGTGGAACTTCAGGTGCTGCGACACGAGGTCGCCGTACTGCGCGCACCAACCCCGCACGCGGCTGGAGTGGGCCGATCGAGCTGTGCTCGCCGCACTGGTGCGCCGGCCTCAGCTCCTCGGCCGGTCGCCCGTCACCGCCACGCCGTCGCCGGGCGGCGTCCGGCACTAGGAGCTGTTTGGGGTTTGGATCATGTGGTTGGGGTCAGGGTCTTCAGCCACATGATCGCTCCTCGTAGGTGCAGTCCGGCCTCGTAGCTTTGTGGCGTCTTGTCGTAGCGGGTGGCCAGGCCGCGCCATGTCTTGATCTTCTGGAAGCAGCGTTCGACGGTGTTGCGCCGCCGGTAGCGCACGGGATCGAACGACACGGGCCGCCCTCCTGCGGAGCCCTTCTTCTTCCTGTTGGCCTGCTGGTCGGTCTTCTCCGGGATCACCGCCGTGATCCGGCGACGACGCAGATAGGCCCGGTTGGCATGGGAGGAGTACGCCTTGTCCGCGGCCACCGCGCCCGGACGGGTGCGGCGCCGACCGGCCGGGCCGGGAACTCGGATCCGGTCCATCACCGTCCGGAATTGCGGGCTGTCCCCGGCCTGGCCGGGGGTGAGCACGAACGCCAACGGCAGCCCGGCGGCGTCGACCGCGGCGTGGATCTTGCTGCTCAGC
>NZ_JBFAAX010000473.1:0-4547 GCF_040639995.1 Actinosynnema sp. NPDC023658
GCGGACGGGCGTCGGTGGTGAAGTCGAGGTCGCCGGACAGCCGGCCGAGCACGGCGTCCCGCACGCTGCCGCCCACGCCACCACGGTTGCTGCTGGTACACGCCCACCCCGACGACGAGAGCCTGTGGACGGGCGGCACCATCGCCCACTACTCGGCGGTGGGCGCGCACGTCACCGTGGTCACCTGCACCCTCGGTGAAGAGGGCGAGATCATCCCTCCCGCGCTGCGGGAACTGGCCGCCGACGCGGCCGACCAGCTCGGCGGGTACCGGGTCGCGGAACTGAGATCGGCGTGCGCGGCGCTGGGCGTGACCGACCACCGGTTCCTCGGCGGCATCGGCCGCTGGCGGGACTCCGGCATGGCGGGCGTCGAAGCGAACAACCACCCGCGCGCGTTCGTCAACGGCTCGTTCGACGACCAGGTCGCCGCCTTGGCGGAGATCATCGCCTCGGTGAAGCCGCACGTCGTGGTCACCTACGACGCGTTCGGCGGCTACGGGCACCCCGACCACATCCGGGCGCACCAGATCACGATGGCGGCCGCGGTGGACGTGGACCGCGTCTTCCACGCCGTCACGTCCCGGTCGGCCACCGAGGCGGGCGCGGCGGCGTTGGCGCAGATCCCCGACCTGCCGTGGCGGCTGCCCGCCGAGGGCGAGCTGCCGGTCACCGACGACGCCGCCATCACCACCACGATCGACATCTCCGAGCACCTGGTCGCGAAGCTGCGGGCGTTGCGCGCGCACTCCACGCAGATCGGCGTGTGGCAGGACGGCGCCGGCCGGGCCGCCTACGCGCTGTCCAACGGCATCGCGCAGCCGGTCGTGCAGGCCGAGCACTACGTGCTGGTCAAGGGGCCCGCGGAAGGTGCGGAGACAGACCTGTTCGGAGGGCTCGATTGAGCGATCGCCTGGCGCTGGTCGGCATCGGGGTCGCGGCGTTCGTGCTCGCCGTGCTGGAGCTGTTCTTCCTGCCGCTGCGCATGGACGGCACGCTGCTGCCGCGGGTGGACGACCTGCCGTTCCCGATCACGGTCGTGGTGGCGGTCGTGACCACGCCGCTGCTGGTGGCCGCCGCCTCCTGGTACGCGCGCCGCACGCTCGCCGCGGTGTCGCCGCTGCTGGTGTGGGTCGGCACGCTGCTGCTGTTCGGGCTGTTCGGACCGGGCGGTGACGTGGTACTCCTCAACGACTGGCGCACCCTGGTGCTGTTCGCCGGGGGCGCGTTGCCCGGCGCCATCGCGGTGGGCGCGCACATGGGGAGGACTGCCGGTGCCCGAGACGATCACTGACCGGGACGTGGTGCGGGCGCTTCGGCCGTTCGTGCGGGCGACCGGGCCGCTGCTGGACGCGCTGCGCGACGTGAACCTGCTCGGGCTGCGCGACCGCGAGGCGGAGCGGGGCGCCGACCGCAAGCTCCTGGACAAGCTGTGGGACCAGCTGGCCGCCGTGAAGGTCCCCGGCACGGCCGCGTGGAGCCGCATGGACGTGCGCCAGCGCGACGAGTTCTGGCTCAACCGGGTCGGCCGGGTCGTGTCGCTGGTCGCCGCGCTGCCCGGCATCGGCGGCGCGCTGGCGGACCGGCTGCCCATCCAGGCGGCGCTGGGCGCGGCCGGACAGGGGCTGCTGCTGTCCGCCATCGCGGGCGAGCACGGGTTCACCTCGACCGAGGACCGGGTGCGGCTGCTCGCGCACGTGCTGTTCCAGCGCGAGGTCGACGGGCTGCCGGTGGACCGGCAGGACGAGGACGAGCGGACCGCCGAGCTGACCGGGGAGCTGCGCGAGCGGTCCACGTTCCGGGCCATCGGGTCGACGATCTGGAAGCTCGCGAAGGTGCTGTGGAAGCTGGAGGACGAGCTGGACAAGCGCCCGCACGGCCGGTTCTACCACCAGGCCCTCGGGATGCTGCCGGTCGTCGGCGTGGTCGGTGACTACTTCGGTGAGCGATCGGCGCTGAAGCGGGTCCGCACGGCCGCCTACGCCTGGTTCGACACCCAGTAGCGGTAGCGGTGGTGCTCGGCGCAGCCCAGCGACCCGTACAGCGAGATGGCGGCCCTGTTGTGCTCGGCCACCTGCAGGGCGCACGTCGTCGCGCCCCGGTCCAGGCCCCACGCCGCCAGACCGCCCATCAACCGCCGTGCCAGGCCGAGCCGACGCGCCTCGGGGCGCACCGCGAGCCGTGCCACGTGCAGCAGTTCACCGACGACCGCGCCGCGCACGGCGGCCAGCACCTCGCCGTCCCGCACGACCACGCCGAAGCCGACCACCGGGCCGGACGTGAGCACGTGCCGCTGGGCGGGGGTGGGGTCGGGTTGCGCGGCCAGCTCCCACCATCCGGGAAGCGGGACGTCGGAAACGACCACGTCGGCGGACTTCGGTGTGGCGAACCCATCCAACCGACCGGTCATCACCAGCGACTCCGCCCCGCCCGGGTGGTCCACGTCGACCCTCCAGCCGGCCGCCTCGACACCGGCCTCGGCGGGTGCGCCGACGACCACGTGCGCGGTTGGAGTGATGCCGTGGGAGGTCGCGAAACCGACCACCTCGGCCAGCGCGTCGACGATCGGCAGACCCGGATCGCCCGTGGTCAGGGCGCTGTTGGCGCGTCCGGTGAAGCCGCCCGCGGCCCGCAGCCGCCACTGCCCGAGCGGCCGGTCGACCAGCGCCGGCCAGGCGTCCGCGCACCGCAGTTCCAGCTCGGTGACTCCCTGCACGCGAGCATCCTGCCCCGCGCAGGTGAGCGGCGGTCTGTGAGGTGGAGCACGGTGCTGATAAGGCGGGCCTGGGCGTTGGACAATCGACTCCGCCGCGTACTCTCCGGCTTGCGCGGTGTGGACCAGGACAAGAGCAGGAGAGCGCAGTGACCTATGTGATCGCCCAGCCGTGCGTGGACGTGCTCGACAAGGCGTGCATCGAAGAGTGCCCCGTCGACTGCATCTACGAAGGCGACCGGATGCTCTACATCCACCCGGATGAGTGCGTCGACTGTGGTGCTTGCGAGCCGGTGTGCCCCGTCGAGGCCATCTACTACGAGGACGACGTGCCGGACGAGTGGAAGGAGTACACGAAGGCGAACGTGGACTTCTTCGACGAGCTGGGGTCCCCCGGCGGCGCGTCCAAGGTCGGCAAGGTCAGCGCGGACCCCGCGTTCGTGAAGGCTCTCCCCCCGCAGGCGTCGCACGAGTGACCTCGGGTACCGCGAAGAGGCTCCCGGACTTCCCCTGGGACTCGTTGGCCGACCACGCCGCCAAGGCGCGCGAGCACCCCGGTGGTGTGGTCGACCTGTCCGTCGGCACGCCGGTGGACCCGGTCCCGGAGGTCATCCGGCACGCCCTCGGCACGGTCGCGGACCAACCCGGCTACCCCACCACGCACGGCACGCCCGCGTTGCGGGAGGCCGCGGTGGGGGCGTTGGCGCGTCGGCACGGTGTCGCGGGGCTCGACCCGGCGGCGGTGCTGCCGACCATCGGGTCGAAGGAGCTGGTGGCGTGGCTGCCGACGTTGCTGGGCCTGGGGCCCGGTGACGTGGTGGCCATCCCCGCGTTGGCCTACCCGACCTACGAGGTGGGCGCGCGGCTGGCCGGGGCGTCGGTCGTGCGGCTGGCCGACGGTGAGCCGCCGCCGGCCGGGACGTCCCTGGTGTGGCTGAACTCGCCGTCCAACCCGACCGGTCGGGTGCTGTCGGCGGAGCAGTTGGCGCGGGCGGTGGCCGACGCGCGTGCCGCGGGGGCGGTCGTCGCGTCCGACGAGTGCTACCTGGCGCTGGCGTGGACCGACCAGCCGGTGTCCGTGCTGCTGCCCTCGGTCAGCGGGGGATCGCTGGACGGGCTGCTGGCCGTGCACTCGCTGTCGAAGTCGTCCAGCCTGGCCGGGTATCGGGCGGGGTTCGTGACCGGTGACCCGGCGTTGGTGTCGTCGTTGCTGGAGGTGCGCAAGCACGCGGGGATGATCGTGCCCCGGCCCGTGCAGGCGGCCATGACGGCGGCGTTGACCGACGACGCGCACGTGGCGGAGCAGCGCGAGCGGTACCGGGCGCGGCGTGACGTGCTGCTGCCGGCGTTGACCGCGGCGGGGTTCGCGGTCGACCACTCCGAGGCGGGGCTGTACCTGTGGTCGACGCGGGCCGGCGAGGACGCGTGGGACACCGTCGGCTGGCTGGCCGACCGCGGCATCCTGGCCGCGCCGGGCACGTTCTACGGGCCGACGGGCGACAAGCACGTCCGCATCGCCCTCACCGCGTCGGACGAGCGGATCGCCGCCGCCGCCACCCGCCTCACCCCTTAGCGCGAGAGTCCTACCTCCACGCGGCGAGAGTCCTACGTCCAGGTGCCGCGAGTTCAACGCTCGACCGACCGCTCGGTATGCCGAATGTTGAACTCAGGCGCTCTGAACGTAGGACTCTCGCGCTCTGAACGTAGGACTCTCGCGCTCTGAACGTGGGACTCTCGCGGGGTGGGGTTGACCCGTTTTGACGGACAGGGTCGGTGAGGTGTGGTCAGGCTACCTGGTCCACTGGGTGGTGTCGGATTGCTTCGTAGGTGGCGGGGC
>NZ_JBFAAX010000474.1:0-4542 GCF_040639995.1 Actinosynnema sp. NPDC023658
ACGCTCGGAACACGGCCAGGCCGTCCTGAGCGTTCAACTCGGTGGTCCTGGACGTAGGACACGGTCGTTCCGGGCGTAGGACACGCGCGGGTTGGCGAAGTTTCAAACACTTTTTTCGGTTCGGCTTGAACGGACGGCGGGGCTGTCTCGTTCAGACCGGGTGACCACGCCCGGCTGACGAGAGGTTCACACCCTGTGACGGCCATGACCGAGGACCCCGCTGTGCAAGGCCTGCCGCCGGACGACCGTCCGCTGTTCCGACGATTCGGGCGGGGACCGAGCGCCACGCCGCCGTTCCACCGGATACACCACGCCTTCGAGCACCACGTGGCGCGGTCGCCTCACGCGCGGGCGGTCGAGCACGAGGGTCGCTGCCTGACCTACGGCGAGCTCGACCACCGCGCCGACGTCGTCGCGGCCTCCCTGCTCGACGCGGGCGTCCGCCCGGGGGATCACGTCGGGGTGTTCCTGACCCGGTCGATCCACCTGGTCGTCGGCATCCTGGCGGTGCTGAAGGTCGGCGCCGCCTACGTGCCCCAGGACGTCCGCATCACCCCGGCGCCGCACCTGGACCACGTCCTGCGCACCGCCGGCATCGACGTCGTCCTGACCACCGCGGAGCACGCGCCGCGGCTCGCCGCACCGACCGTCCTGGCCCTCGACACCCTGCCGGACCGCCGCGTCGACCCACCGCGGACGGGGGACGGCGAGACCGCCGTCGTCATCTTCACCTCCGGCACGACCGGGGTGCCCAACGGCGTCCGCGTCACCCACGCCAACCTGTGCAACCTCCTGCTGACCGAGCCCGGCTCGCTGGGCATCCGACCGGGCGACCGGGTCGCGCAGCTGCTGAACATCGCGTTCGACATGGCGGTGTGGGAGCTGTTCGGCGCGCTCGCCCACGGCGCGACGTCCGTCATCCGCGGCCGGGACGTCGCACGGGCGGCGAGCACCGCCACCGTCCTCATCGCCACCCCGGGCGTGCTGTCCACAGTGGACCCGGCCGCGTGCCCGGACGTGCGGGTGGTCGCCGTGGCCGGTGAGCGCTGCCCGCAGCCCCTGGCCGACGCCTGGTCCGCCCGCGCGGCGTTCCACAACGCCTGCGGCCCCACGGAAGTCACCATCGTCAACACCGTGCAGCGCTACGACCCGCGCGTGGGCGCGCTGACCATCGGCCGCCCGGTGCCGAACACCACGGTGTACGTGCTGGACGAGGACCTGCGGCCGTGCCCGATCGGCGAGATCGGGGAGATGTGGGCGGGCGGCGCCTGCGTCACGGCGGGCTACCTGGGCAACGACGTGCTGACCGCCCAGCGCTACCGCCCCGACCCGTTCCTCGGCGGCGACCACCTGATGTTCCGCACCCGCGACCTGGGCCGCTGGACGCCCGACGGCGAGCTGGAGCACCACGGCCGCACCGACGACCAGGTCAAGGTGCGCGGCTTCCGGGTCGAGCTGGACGCGGTGACCTCGGCGCTGGAGACGGCCCCGGGCTGCGTCCGCGCGACGACCGTCCTGCACGACGGCCGGCTCGTCGGGTTCGTCAGCCCGGCCACCGTCGCACCCGACGAGGCCCGGGACGCGGTGGCGCGCGCCCTGCCGTACTACTGCGTGCCGACGACGATCGTCCCGGTGGACGACCTGCCGCTGACCGACCGCGGCAAAGTGGACCGGGCCGCCCTGTCGTCCTTGGTGACCGTCGCATGACCACCACGCGTCCGGAGTTACCCGCGGCGCGGTTCAGGCTCAGGTGGAGACGACGGCCGTTCACCCACCACAACCGGCTCGCCGCCGCGGTCGTCCTGGTCAACGCCCTCGTGGCGTTCGGCGTCGACTCCGCGCAGGCGGTCGCGGACCTGGTCGTGGCCAACGTCGCCCTCGCCGTGCTGATCCGCCAGCAGCACGTGGTCAACCTGCTGTTCCGGCTCGCGACCAGCGCGCCGACGACCTGGCCCCTGCGCGTGCGCTGGTCGCTGGGCAAGGTCTACCACTTCGGCGGCCTGCACGTCGGCGCGGCGCTGTGCGCGACCGCGTGGTTCGCGGTGGCGGCCTGGACCCTCCCCGACCCGCTCACGTGGACGATCCTCGCGCTGATGGCCGCGATGGTCGTGTTCGCGCTGCCGGGCCTGCGCGCACGGCGGCACGACGTGTTCGAGCGCGTGCACCGGTTCGCCGGGTGGACGGTGCTCGCCCTGTTCGCGCTGCACTCCTCGCGGCAACCGGACTTCGTCGGCTCCACCCGGTTCTGGCTGCTCCTGCTGGTGGTTGGGAGCGTCGTGCTGCCGTGGACGCGCCTGCGCCGGGTGCCGGTGCGCATCTCCCGGCCGTCGCGGCACGTCGCGCTGGTGTCGTTCGACTACGGCGTCACGCCGTTCGCGGGCTCCTCGACCGCGGTGAGCCGCAACCCGCTGCTGGAGTGGCACTCGTTCGCCAACGTGCCGACCCCGGGCCGCACCGGGTTCCGGCTGACGATCTCCCGCGCGGGCGACTGGACCGGCTCGCTCATCGACGACCTGCCGACCCACCTGTGGGTCAAGGGCGTGCCCACGGCCGGCGTCGGCAACATCGACAAGCTGTTCACCCGCGTGGTGTGGGTGGCCACCGGCAGCGGCATCGGGCCGTGCCTGCCCCACCTGCTGTCGCGGGGGACGCCGTCGCGCCTGGTGTGGTCCACCCGCACCCCGCGCGAGACCTACGGCGACGGGCTGGTGGACGAGATCGAGGCCGTGCAGCCGGACGCGCTGGTCTGGGACACCGTCCGCGACGGCAAGCCGGACCTGGTGGAGCTGGCGCTGCGCGCGCACCGCGAGTTCGGCGCGGAGGCCGTGATCTGCATCTCGAACAAGAAGACGACCTGGCACGTCGTGGAGGAGCTGGAGGCGCGGGGTGTGCCCGCGTTCGGCGCCATCTGGGACTCGTGAGGAGAGCTCGTGGACTACTCGACCTTGCTCATCGAAGAACGGGACGGCGTCACGACGGTCACCGTGTCCCGCCCGCCGGCGCGCAACGCGCTGTCCGGCCGGGTGCTCGCCGAGCTGGACCACTTCCTATCCGGTGTCCTCACCGGACCGGCGCCGGGCGGCATCATCCTCACCGGTGCGCCGGGCCCGGCGTTCATCGCCGGCGCGGACATCCGCGAGATGGCGGCCATGACCCCGGAGGAGGGCGAGCGGTTCGGCTCGCTCGGACAGCGGGTCACCCGGCTGATCGAGGAGGTGCCCTGCCCGGTCGTGGCCTGCGTGGACGGTTACGCGCTCGGCGGCGGCTGCGAGGTGGTGCTGGCGTGCGACTTCGCCTACGCGACCCGGCGCTCGGTGTTCGGCCAGCCGGAGGTGGTGCTCGGCCTGATCCCCGGCTTCGGCGGGTGCGTCCGGCTGCAACGCCTGGTCGGACCCGCGGTCGCGCGCGAGCTGATCTACACCGGCAGGCACGTCGACGCGCCGGAGGCGCTGCGGCTCGGGCTGGTCACTGCGGTGTTCGAGGACCGTGGTGGGATGCTGGCCGCCGCACGCGCGGTGCTCGACCGGGTCGCGGGCAACTCGGCCACGGCGGTCGCGCTGGCCAAGGCCGCGGTCAACGGCTCCCGCGGCGTCACCGTCGCGGCCGGACTGGCCGTCGAGCTGGACGCGTTCCGCGAGGCGTTCACCACCGAGGACGCGCGCGAGGGGACGGCGGCGTTCCTCGCCAAGCGCCCACCCGCGTTCCCGAGCAGGACCCGTCCCGTCAGGACCCCTCCGAGCGTCACCGGGGAACCGCTGCTCCACCACTAGCGAGGAGGTGCGCGATCAACGACAGTCACATTGCCCTGCTGCGCTCCCTCCACGACGAGCACGCCCCCGCGCTCTGGCGGTACGCGCGCCGGCTGACCGGGGACGACGAGCTGTCCCGCGACGTGGTGCAGGAAGTCCTCCTGCGCGCGTGGCGCAACCCCAAGGTGCTGGAACAAGGAGCGACGGCGGCCCGCGCCTGGCTGTACACGGTCGCCCGCAACGTGGTGATCGACGAGCGCCGCAGCGCCCGCGCCCGCTGGGAGGTCGGGTCCGCCCGGCCGCCCGAGCGGGCCCGGTCCGACCCCAGCGACTCGGCTCTGGACGCTTGGCTGGTGGCCGACGTGCTGACCCAGTTGACGCCGGAGCACCGCACGGTGATCGTGCGTGCGTACTACATGGGGCAGTCCGTCGCCGAGCTGGCCGCCGCGTTGGACCTGCCGGAGGGGACCGTGAAGTCCCGCCTGCACTACGGTCTGCGGGCGCTGCGGGTGGCGCTGGAGGAGAAGGGGGTCACCGGACGTTGAGCTCGCCAGTCGATCCGTACCGGGACTGGGGTGCCGCGTACGTCCTGGGTTCGCTGTCGCCCGGCGAACGGCGGGAGTTCGAGGGGCACCTGGCCGGGTGCCCGGAGTGCGCGGGTGACGTGTCGTCGTTCGCGGGCGTGCCCGGCATCCTCTCCGCGGTGCCCCGCGACCGGGCGCTCGACCTGCTGGAACCCGGGACCGACGAGGACGGGCCGCCCGCGACCGTGCTGACCGGCCTGCTGGCGGCC
>NZ_JBFAAX010000475.1:0-4541 GCF_040639995.1 Actinosynnema sp. NPDC023658
GCGGTGGGGCCCGGTCGGGCTTTTCAGCCGTTCTGCCTGATCAGCCCCCTCGCGGGGTGAGCACGTCGGGGGTCGGCCAGTCACGGGGTCGGCCCGTCACCGCGGGTCAGTCCATCGCCGCGGTGTCGCGAGGCGGGGCCACCGGGTCCCGCTCCTCGGGCTGCCCGGCCTCCATCCGCCTGCCCCGCTCCAGCTCCGCGTCCAGTTCCGCGCCGAGCAGCAGGGCCAGGTTCGAGATCCACAGCCACACCAGGAACACGATGACGCCGGCCAACGAGCCGTAGGTCTTGTTGTAGGACCCGAAGTTGGACACGTAGAACGCGAAGCCCAGCGACGCGAGGACCCACACGACCACCGTCACCAGGCCGCCCGGCGTGATCCACAGGAAGCTCGGCTGCCGCACGTTCGGGGACGCCCAGAACAGCAGGCCGATCGCCAGGCTCGCGAGCAGGAACAGCACGGGCCACTTGGCGAAGCCCCAGACCGTCACGACGGTCGAGCCCAGCCCGAGGAAGTCGCCCAGCCACTGCGCCACCCCACCGGTGAGCGTCACGCCGAGCGCGGTCAGCGCCAGCAGCAGCACCACGCCGATCGTCAGGCCCAGGCGCAGCGGGATGATCTTCCAGAACGGCCGGCCCTCCTTCACGTCGTAGACCGAGTTCGACGCGCGCATGAACGCCCCGACGTACCCGGAGGCCGACCACAGCGCGGTGACCAGGCCGACGATCGCCAGCAGCCCGCTCGCCTGCGACTTCTGCAGGTTCTCGATCGCGCCCGTGATGGTGTCCTTGGCCTCACCCGGGCCCAGCACGTCCAGGCTGTCCACAAGGGACTGCGTGGCGTCCGGGCCGAGCAGCCCCAGCAACGCGGTCAGCAGCAGCAGGCCGGGGAACAGCGACAGGACGGCGTAGTAGGTGAGCGCCGCGGCCCAGTCGGTGAGGTTGTCGTCGTTGAACTCCTTGAACGTCCGCTTGAGCACGGCCCACCAGGAGCGCTTGGGCAGTTGGGTCGGTGCCTGCGGTGCGTGCGCCATGGGCGACGGGTTTCCCCCGAACACCGTGCGTACACCCGCGCGTTTTCGGGTAGTCGGGTGGCGAGTGCAAGAGAGGAGACGGCCATGAGTCACGTCGCCGCCACCCACGCGGCTGACCAGGGTGCCGATCGGGTCACGAACCGCACGGCCGGCACCACGGACCGTGCAGCAGACCGTGCGACCGGTCGGGAGCCGTCGACCGCGGAACTGGTGAACAGGCTGTCCGAGCAGGTCAGCAGGCTGGCCCGGGACGAGATCCGGCTGGCCGTGGCCGAGCTGCGCACGAAGGGCAAGCACGTCGGCACGGGTGCCGGGCTGCTCGGCGGCGCGGGCGTGCTGGCCTGGTTCGGCCTGATGACGGTCGTGGCGGGCCTGGTGCTGCTGCTGGCCACCGTCATGCCGGCGTGGCTCGCGGCGTTCGTCGTGGCAGTGGCCGTGTTCGTCGTCGCGGGCGTGCTCGCGCTGATCGGCCGCAAGCAGGTCCAGCGCGGTACACCGCCGGTGCCGGAAGAGGCCATGGCGGGTGTCAAGAAGGACATCGCCACCGTGAGCGAGAGGGCACACCGATGAGCGGCAAGGACGCCCCGAAGGACCCGGACCAGCTGCGCGCCGACGTCGAGCAGACCCGGCGCGAGCTCGGTGACACCGTGGAGGCGCTGGCGCACAAGGCCGACGTACCCGGACGGGTGAAGGACAAGGCCCACGAAGGAGTGGAACAGGTGAAGGAGACCGCTACGCGGGCCAACGCGGCGGTGTCGGCGGCGGCGAGCAAGACGACCGCCAAGGTCGCCAAGGTCGCGGACAAGGCCGCCGACAAGGCCGGTGAGCAGGCCGGGAAGGCCAACGCGGCCGGTGCGGCGGTCGGCACGGCCGTCGGTGAGAAGGCCGCCGTGATCGGTGAGAAGGCCGGTGCCGTGGCGACCCAGGTGGGCGCCAAGGCGACCGAGGTGGCCGGGCAGGTCGGCGCGAAGGCCGGCGAGGTGGCCGAGCAGGTGGGCGCCAAGGGGAGCGTGGTGGGCGAGGAGGTCGGCACCAAGGCCGCGCAGGCGGTCGAGGCGCTCCCGCCGCCCGTGCAGCAGCGCGTGGACCAGGGCGTCCAGCAGGCCCGCAGGCACCCGGCGGCGGTCGCGGCCGGTGTCGCGGCGGTCGTGCTGGTGCTGTGGAAGCTGTTGCGGCGGGGGCGGTGACCGTGAACAAGCTCCTCTACCGACCCCTCGGCATGCTGTTCGGCGTGCTCGGCGGTCTGGCCGCCAGCGCGCTGTTCGGCCAGGTGTGGAAGCTGATGACCGGCACCAAGGAAGCGCCCACGCCGACCCAGAAGGACCGCAGCTGGGGCGAGGTCCTGCTGGCGGCGTCCATCCAGGGTGCGATCTTCGGCCTGGTGAAGGCCGCGATCGACCGCGGTGGCGCGACCGGTTACGACAAGATCACCGGCGAGTGGCCCGGTGACACGAACAAGTACGTCGACTGACGCCTCGCGGCCTCGCAGCCCGGTCCGGCTCCCCCTCTCGGGTCAGAGCCGGACCGGGCTTTTTCCTGCCCGAACCTTCACCTCGGCACTGCGCGCCCGGCCTCGGCCCTCACCGCGCCGGGCCGGCACCGCACCGGGCTAGGACGAGGGCTCGTCTTCCTTCCCCTGCTTGTCGCCGTGCCGCTCGCCCTCGTCGAGGAACTGCTCCGGGTCCACGTCGAGGTCGGGCACCTCCGGTGTGCCCGGCGAGTGCGGCGGGTCGGGGTTGATGCGCTGCTCCGACTCGTTCGAGTCTTCTTCGAGCGGGTGTTCGGTCATGTGCTCGATGTACCCGTCCGGTGGACGCTCAACCGGTGTGCGACCGACTCCGTCCGGCCCGCTCCCCCGACCTGGTGCGCTCCCGCTCACCCGATCAGAACCGCGGCGTGCGCTTCTCCAGGAACGCCGCCACGCCCTCCGCGTACTCCTGGCTGTGCACGGCCTCGTCGTACAGCGCGCGCACGCCGTCGTCCTCGTCGTGCTGCCCGTCCGTGATGCGGTTGACGATCTGCTTCGCGCCGCGGACGCTGACCTGCGCGCGTGCCGCGATGGTCTCGGACAGCTGCTTGACCCGCGCCTCCAGCGCGTCGGCCGGGTGCACCTCGTTGACCAGGCCGATGCGCAGCGCGGTGGCCGCGTCGATGATCTCGCCGCTGAACAGGATCTGCTTGGCCCAGGCCGGGCCGACCACGTCGACGAGCTGCTTGGTGGACGTGAAGTTGTAGACGATGCCGAGCTTGGCGGGCGTGATGCCGAACCGGGCGTCCGCCGAGGCCACCCGCAGGTCGCAGGCCAGCGCGATCTCGCAGCCGCCGCCGATGCAGAACCCGGTGATCGCGGCGATGGTGGGCTTGCCGAGGGTGGCGATGGCGCGTTCGCCGTTGTGCACGGCCTCGCCGTACCGGGCCGCGCCGTCCGCGCCCTTGCGCAGGGTGGAGAACTCGCTGATGTCCGCGCCCGCCGAGAAGTGCTCCCCGCCGCGGACGACCAGCACGCGCACCGCGTCGTCCCGCTGCACCTCGGCCAGCAGGCCGGGCAGGGCGGACCACATGTCGTAGCTCATGGCGTTGCGCTTGGCCGGGCGGTCGATCGTCAACGTCGCCACCGGGCCTGCGGTGTCGAGCCTCAGCGTCATCACCGCAGGGTACGGCTTCTCCGCCGCACGCTCACGTGAACAGCCAGAACGCCGTGCCGCCGACCAGCGCTCCCATCACCACGCCGACCACGACCTGCGCCTTCGTGTGGTGCCCCAGCACGACCCGTGACCAGGCCACCAGCACGACCAGCGGTGCGGCGAGGAGGACCCACGGGCCGAAGGTGATCGTCAGGATGGCCACCGCACCCGACGCGACCGCCGCGTGGAACGAGATCTTCCAGCCGCGCACGCCGTTCACCGGCAGGGCGAACGTCACCACCAGGCAGAGCAGCAGGCTGAGGAACATCGCCAGCGCCAGCCCCACCACGGCTCGCGGCGCACCGCCGAACAGCAGTGCGGTGAGACCGAGGCCGAGCGACGCCACGCACACGAGCAGCGGCACCAGCCGTCCCTCGCGGTTGGTGACGTGGTGGCCCTCCCACCGACCGCGCCGCGCGCCGCGCACGACCACGGCCATCGGCACGACCGACCCGGTCAACCCCACGACCGCGCCCCACAGCAGTCCTCCGCCCACGCTGCCCGTGGCGTCCCAGGCCACCAGGAGCGGCAGCGCGAGCACGAGCACCCACGGCGCCAACACCTCCGTGGTGATCCGGGCCAACGGGGGTGCCGACACACGCGCAGTCACCTCCCAACCCTATCGCCCGAACCACCCCCGACCCGGGCGTGTCCTCCCTCCAGAACCCCCGTGTCCTCCCCTCAAACCGCGAGAGTCCTACGTTCACAGCGCGAGAGTCCTACGTTCGCGCACCCTGAGTTCAACGCTCAGCACACCCGGCCGGTGTCGTGTGTGCGACCGCGCGCCACGCGGGCAGCGCCGCCGACGCGCGGGCGATCGCCGC
>NZ_JBFAAX010000476.1:0-4539 GCF_040639995.1 Actinosynnema sp. NPDC023658
ACACCCGCCGGCGCCGGCTTGACCGACCGGCGGGGCCTCGACTATGTAGTGGGGCGCGCCCCCCACCCCCCGTTGGACCCCGCGCCTGGTCATGTCCAGCAGCGTGGACGACGCGCCGCTGACGGTGACCGTGACGCCCGCGGCGGCCAGTCGGTCCCGCACCTCGGTCGCCGGCAGCCCGTCCACGGTGAACGTGACGATGCCCGCCTTGCGCACGCCCAGGTCGCGCACCGTCACGCCGGGCAGCTCGGCCAGTCCCCCGCGCAGCCGCGTCGCGCGCTCCCCGACCTCGCGCTCGATCACGTCCAGGCCCTTGGCCAGCGCGTACCGGGCCGCGGCGATGAGCCCGAGCCGGTCGGCGGTGCTCGCCTCCCACACCTCGTGGACCCGCGCGTCGTCGCGCAGCCGGATCTCGTCGGGCGCGACCCACTCGGCGCTGTGCAGGTCGACGAGCCTCGGGCGCAGGCGGGCGGCGACCTCCCGGCGCACGACCAGCACGCCGGTGCCGCGCGGACCGCGCAGCCACTTGCGGCCGGTGCCGGTGATGATGTCCGCGCCCAGCTCGTCCGCGCGCACGGAGAGCTGGCCGATCGACTGGCACCCGTCCAGCAGCACCAGCGCGCCGACCTCGTGCGCCGCGTCGACCACCTCGCGCGCCGGGTTCACCAACCCGCCGTTGGTCGGCACGTGCACCAGCGAGACCAGCTTGACCCGCTCGTCCAGCAGGTCCTTCAACGCGTCGACGTCGATCTGCCCGAACTCGTCGGACGGCACGGCCTCCGCGCTCGCGCCGACCTCGCGCGCCCGGTGCAGGATCGGGATCGCGGTGCCCGCGTACTCGGCCTCGCTGAACAGCACCCGGTCGCCCGCGGCCAGCGGCACCGAGTCGAACGCGGTCAGCCACGACCTCGTCGCGCTGTCGCTGAACGCCACCTCGTCCGGCTCGGCGCCCAGCAGCTCCGCGAACACCCCGTACCCGGCCTCCAGGTCGTCCTCCCGCTCCCGCGCGGCGACGTACCCGCCGACCTCCGCCTCCCGCCGCAGGTGGCCGACCACCTCGTCCAGCACCTCGGTCGGTGGCAGCGAGGACCCGGCTGAGTCGAGGAAGATCGTCACTGCGTCCCCTTAAGGTCGTGGCCCCCACCGCCGCCACCAGGATGCAGGAAGGACCGCGCTAGCGGGGCGTCCACTTCTCCAGGTTCCACCACGGGCCCCAGGACAGCGCGCCGTGCTCGTACGGGTCCACGACCGCCTGGTAGCCGTTCCAGTTCTCCCGCACCACGTACGTGTGCTGCACCGACGCGAGCACGACCATGCCCGGCGCGGCCACGTACGCCCGCTGGAACTGCTTGTACGCCGCCGCCCGCTGCGCCGGGTCCAGCAGCGAGCGCCCGGTGTCGAGGGCGGCGTCGACCTGCGGGCTGGAGTAGCCCCACGGGTTGCCGGTGTGCAGCGGCCGGTAGGTCATCAGGTCCGGGTCGAACGGGGTGCCGCCGCCGTGCAGCAGCGCGTCCACGCCCAGCCTCGGCGTCATGGCGTCCCAGCCCAGCCCGGCCAGCTGCACGTCGACGCCGACCGCCTTGGCGTCGGCGGCGAACGCGGTGGCCAGGTCGGCGCGCACCACGTCTCCGATCGGGTACATCAGGGTGAACCGTGCGGCCACGCCGTTGCGCGCCCGCACGCCGTCCGCGCCGCGCACCCAGCCCGCCTGGTCCAGCACCAGCTCGGCCTGCGGCTTGTCGTAGGCGAACCGCGCGCCCGTCTCCACGAACTCCGGCAGCGTGTCCGGCACCGGCGTGCTCGCCACCGCGCCCTTGCCGCCCAGCAGGTTGTCGACCATGCCCTTGCGGTTGACCGCGTGGTTCAACGCCATCCGGATCGCCGCGTCACCCGTCACGGGACCACCCGGGAGTGTGACGGCACGCAGGTCGGCGCTGCGGTGGGTGATCAGGCGCATGCCGTTGGCGTTGCCGGACGACGTGGCCAGCCGGGGCGGCAGCTCGGTGCCGTCGAACTCGCCCGCCTGCATCCGCTGGGCCCGCGTGTTGTCGTCCGGCACGAACACCACGGTCAGCTTGCGGATCTTCGGCTCGCCGCCGAAGTACGCGGCGTTGGACTCCAGCACCATCCGGTCGCCCTTGCGCCACTCGACCAGCTTGTACGGGCCGGTGCCGACCGCGCGCACGTCGGGCAGCGGGCCGCCGAGGGCCTCGCTGGGCAGGATGCCGAGCACCAGGGTGTGCGGGAACGCCGCCCACGGCCGCGCCAGCGTGAACCGGACCGTGTGCACGTCGAGCTGCTCCACGCCGGTCAGCTCCGCGTGGGCGGCGCGCTCGGTCGAGCCGGACGCCGGGTCCAGCAGCGCCCGGTAGGTGGCCACCACGTCCTCGGGGCCGAACGACGTGCCGTCGGTGAACTTCACGTCCGCGCGCAGCGCCACGGTCCAGGTCAGCCCGTCCGGGGACGGCTTGGGGGCGTCCGCCGCGAGCTGGGGGCGCACGGAACCGTCCGCGCGGTGCTCGACCAGCCCGTCGTACAGCTTGGACACGCCTTCGCGGCCGTAGCCGAGCAGCGGGTTCAGCGTGGTCGGCTCGATCGGGTCGGCCAGCACGAGCGCGCTGTTGTCCGAGGTGCCCTCGGCGCTCGGAGTCGTCGTGCCGGTGCAGCCCGCGGCGGCGAGGACGGCTGCGACGACGAGCGGGGGCAGGAGGGAGCGCACGAGACCCGACACTACCTAGAGTGGGCCGTATGCGTGTCGCCCTGTGCCAGATCAGCTCGTCCACCGACCCGGCGGCGAACCTCGCGCTGGTGCGCTCGCAGACCGGGCGCGCGGCGGCCGGCGGCGCCCGTGTGGTGGTGTTCCCCGAGGCCGCGATGTGCCGGTTCGGCGTGCCCCTGGGCCCGGTGGCCGAGCCGCTGGACGGGCCGTGGGCGAGCGCGGTGCGCGACATCGCCGACGAGCACGGCGTGGTCGTCGTGGCGGGCATGTTCACGCCCGCGCCGGACGGCCGGGTGACGAACACGCTGCTGGTCACGGGCGGTGGCCACCACCTCGGCTACGACAAGATCCACCTGTTCGACGCGTTCGGCTTCACCGAGTCGCGCACGGTCGCGCCCGGCGCCGCGCCGGTGACGGTCGAGGTCGACGGGGTCACGCTGGGCCTGGCCACCTGCTACGACGTGCGGTTCCCGGAGCTGTTCCGGGCGCTGGCGGACCGCGGTGCGACGGCCGTGCTGGTGTGCGCGTCGTGGGGCGCGGGGCCGGGCAAGCGCGAGCAGTGGGAGCTGCTGGTGCGCGCGCGGGCGCTGGACTGCACGTCGTGGGTGCTGGCTTGCGGCCAAGCCGACCCGGGGGTCGACCACGGCGGTGCGCCCACGGGGGTCGGCTTCAGCGCGGTGGTCTCGCCGCTGGGCGCGGTGGTCGAGCAGTTGGCGGGCGATCCGGGGCTGGTCCTGACCGACGTGGACGTGGAGAGCGTGTCGCGGGCGAGGGAAACATTGCCGGTCCTGGCCAACCGGCGACTCTGAATCTCTTTCGGGGCACAAAGCCTCACACGAACAGGTGGCGGCCGAATAGGTGGCCCTTGGCGTCGGGAAACCCCACTCGGGACGTAAACGACACGCGAAGGGACCCGGCCATGATCAACCAGGCCGAAGTGGACCGCTTGTACGACTGCGACGTGATCGACGAGCACGGTGAGCGCATCGGCTCGGTGAAGCAGATCTGGCTCGACGACCGGGACGGCCGACCGATGTGGGCTTCGGTGCACACGGGCCTGTTCGGCCTCAAGGAGTCGTTCGTGCCGATCCAGGACGCGACCATGGGCAACGGCGTCATCACCGTGCCCGTGGACAAGCAGCAGGTGAAGGACGCGCCGCGGATCGACGTGGCCGACGAGCACATGTCGGACCGGCAGCAGGACGAGCTGTACGAGTACTACGGCTTGATCCCGAGCCACCGCACCGGTGACCACGACAAGCTGCCGAACCGGGGTCGCACCGGGACCGGGTCCGCGCCCACCGCCGGGCAGCCCGGTCGTCCGATGGCGGGTCAGGCCCGCCCCGAGGCACGCCCGCAGGCGCCCGCGCCGCGGCAGACCCCCACGCCGGGACCGGCGGGCCGCCACGACGCCCGAGGCGGCGACTCGGTCACCCGGTACGAGGAGGAGCTCGACGTCGGCACGCGCCAGGTCGAAGCCGGCCGCGTGCGCCTGGTCAAGCACACCGTGACCGAGCAGAAGGACATCTCCGTGCCGGTGACGCACGAGGAGGTCCGCGTGGTGCGCGAGCCCGCCGACGGCGCACCGACCGATCGCGCGTTCGCCGAGGAGGAGACCGAGGTCACCCTCCGCCGGGAGGAGCCGGTCGTGGAGAAGCGGACCAAGCCGGTGGAGCAGGTGCGGCTGGACAAGCAGACCGTCACCGAGGAGCAGCACGTCCGGGACGAGGTCCGCAGCGAGCAGGTCGACGTGGAGCGCGACGACGAGACCAGGCGTCGCGACTCCTGATCAGGACGCGCCCGCGCCGGTGCCCCCTGGC
>NZ_JBFAAX010000477.1:0-4529 GCF_040639995.1 Actinosynnema sp. NPDC023658
TGGTGGCCTCCCCAACGCCACCAGAAGCACGCCCTGCAGGTCTTCTCTTCGATCCTGTTCTTTTGCAGTACGTACTCGAACCGGTAGTGGGCATGTACCCCGCATTCCAGGCATTCGGTCAACCACCATGCGTCAGGGGCGACGAACGCCTCGACCGCCTTGAGGCCGCCGGTGCGGAGCATGTCGTCGATGCAGGTAGTGCACCACGCAGGTCTGGTGCGAGTCGTGAACGCTGCCGGATTCCCGCATGTCGCGGTTGAGCACTCCTGGACCTTCGCGCTCGTCATCGACACCGTCCCCGAACTCCGGATCTTCCGCGGTCATGATCGCGTTACACGGCCAGGTCGTTACCGAGGTGCCGATCATGGTCGTGATGACGAGCCGGGCATTGTGTTCGGGCATGGGGGCGGTTGGGTTGGGTGAACGCCCGAGTGGTCGGAGGTCGCCGTGGACGGTGGCGTGGTGGGAACCGGTGACGTGCTGGCGGCGGCGGAGAGCGCGCCGCTGGGCGAGTCGGTCGAGGTCGTCGCCCGGGACCTGGCGAAGCGGTTCGGGGCCTTCGACGTGTCGTACCTGCTGACCGACCTCGTCGACGAGCGGTTGGTGCGGCTGACGTCGACCTCGCTGGATCCGGACGGGCGCGACGCGGAGCGCGTCGACCTGCGGGGCAGCGCCTACGAAGAGGTGCTGCGCACGCAGCAGCCGTGGCAGGACCAAGACGGCGACGGGGTGCGGGTCGTGCTGCCGGTGACCAACCGCGGCGACTGCGTCGGCGTGCTGGAAGCGACCGTGTCCAGCCTCGACGAGGACGTGCTGGCGCAGCTGGGGGAGGCCGCGCACGCGCTGGCCTACGTCATCCTCACCGACCGCCGCTTCACCGACCTTTACCACACCGGTCGCCGCACCACCACGATGAGCCTGGCCGCGGAGATCCAGCACCAGCTGCTGCCCTCGGCGTCCTGCTGCGAGGCAGGTCAGTTCACCGTGGAGCCCTGTCGCGGTTGATCTTAAAGGGTCGAACCGGTGGTTGATCTTCTTCGATGCCCTTGCGGTTCACCGTTCTGGTGGGCACGGACAGGTCAATGAGGTTCGTACGGGCTCGGGTTGCCTGCGCGGTGATGTGGTTTCTGGTAGGTGTTCATCGGTATGAAGAGCGTTGCCGTGTTGGGCAAGGGCGGGCTGGCGTTGCACGCGTGCGAGGTGGTGTCCGGAGTCGACGGTTGGACGCTGTCGGCGGTGGTGCCCAACGATGTCGAGCCTGACTGGGACGTGTGTCTGTCCGTCGAGGCGCCCAGGCGCTGGCCTCGTGCTCGGCTTGTTCGTTCCGGTGATTGGCGGGAACTGGTCGGTGAGGGCCACGATCTGGTCGTGAGCGTGCTCTACAACAGGATCATCGGTCGGGAGTTGATCGAGGGCAGTGGAAGGGTGATCAACTGCCACCCGGGCAGGTTGCCGGAGTACCGGGGTGTGCGACCGGCGAACTGGTCGCTGGTCAACGGTGAGTCCTGCCATGGCGTGACTATTCACGAGGTCGACGAGGGCGTCGACACCGGGCCGGTCATCGCGCAGGTGGTGTTCCCGATCTGGCCGCACGTCGACGAGGTCCGCGATGTCTGGCAGCGTTCGATGGCGTACGGCAGGCAGCTGCTCCGCGACACGCTGCCGCGCATCGACGCGCTACACGGCATCCCTCAAGACTCCGCACGCGCCAGGACCTACCGCAGCAGTCAGGACGAGCGGCTCGGCGACCGGCGCGGGTGGCACCGGCACCACACCGGCCCGGACTGGCCACGAACCTGATGTCCAGGCACCTTCGAGCGCGGTTGCGGTGACCGACGTGCACATGGCCGCTGTCCGGTCGGACCTCGCCGAGCATGTGGGCTCTGTGTTGCGCTGGGCCTGACCTCGAAGTCGTGACCGCGGGACTGCTTCGTCCATGGGGAGTCTGCGGAGGATCGCGGCTTCCGGTGTGGACTGGAGTGCCGCCTGGACCGGTGCACTCCACGGTTCATCGGGAGTGGCGAGGCGTCGCGTGGGCGTGGGGACCATCGGTCATGGCGCCGGTATCCGAGTTGGCGTCGGTCTGGACGTCGAAGGTCGCGTGTTGCAGGTCGTGGGTGTAGGACAGGTCCATCTGTGCCCAGGGGCAGTGGTCGTAGGCGGTGTAGTCCTCGACGATCTCCTCGCCGGGGGCGATGTCGCGTAGCGCGAGTGCCCGGAACGGGTGTGGTGGCTCGGTGGGTCCGGAGTTGGGGGTGGGGCTGTGGTTGACGTACCGGGTGTCGTCCAGCGCGACGATGATGGCGTCCAGGTCGCGGTCGTAGTAGCCGAAGTGCAGGAACGGTTCGATCAGCGCGGAGGACAGCGGCGAGGGCGTGGAGCGGGTGACGACCTGGTACTGGCGCCTGGTCAGGAGGATCACCTGCGAGGGATCGGGCTGCCACCACACGGTGCCGCGGCGGATCGTCCGGGTGGCGAACAGTCCCAGTCCTCCGATCGGGCTCGGTCGCGCTTCGTACATGGTCGGAGCCATTCCTTCCTTGCCGGGCGGATCGTGTGCGCAGTGGCCGGCTGCCGAGGTGTGAAGAAGCTCTACGGAGCGAGAAAGTCGGAAAACCGGCAGGTGCCCGAGGCTGGTGCCCAGTCGGCTCGGACGGAGGGACAGTCGCCGAGGTAGGGGGTTGCGACGGCGAGCACTTCGCGGTGGTCCAGGTCGTCGGGCACGCGCAGTCCTTGGTCGGGGTGCCGTACCAGGTGCAAGATCGCGGCCAGCAGTGAGGCCGCGACTTGGAGGGTGGTGGCGTTGTGCGCCCCGACGAGGTCCCTGGTCTGCTCGATGGTGAGTTGGGAGCCGGTCCACCAGCCGCCGAGGTCGTGGCCGAGCAGCAGGATTCCGAGTTCGTCCATGCCGCTGGTGATGTCGTCGGTCATGACGCGTCGTCGGGGTTGCAGGGTGGATCCGTTCGCGTGGCACTCGTGCAGTGAGGCGAGGGCGTCGTCGCAGGGGCGGTAGGCGAAGTGCACCGTCGGTCGGTACCTCACGTCGTCGCCGTCACGGATCGTGAGGTGGTCGCCGATGGTGACCACCTCACCGTGCTGGATGAGCAGGCCGAGGATCGGGCCGCCGGAGGGCACCCAGGAGCGGACCCGGGTCGCCATGCCGGATCGGGGTAGTCGCAGGTAGCCCTCATCGAGCACCGCGCCGGGCGGTGGCGCCGCTTCATGGGTTCCCCAGCACAGTTCCGCAGGCGCAGTGGCTTCTTCGTGCAGACCCTCGGCCGACCATGTGTTGACGAACTCGCCGGCCTGCTTCGGGCGGTGGCTGATCTGGGTGTCGCGTTCGCTGATGTGGATCGCCTTGGTGCCGGTGAGCATCGCCAGGCGGGCGTGGTCGCCGTCGGCCAGCGCCTTTTCCAGCAGCGCCCGTCGAGTCGGTGCCAATGGTGCGGGGAGCTGTTCCGGCGAGGTGGTCATCGCGGTGGCGAGGTCCTCCAGCGCGACTTTGGTCCAGTGGCTGACCAGGCCGGGGTTGGCGCCGTGGTCCACGATCGCGGTCGGTGCGGGGCTGGTCCACCGGGCCGCGGTCGTGCGCAGGGCGCGGTGCATCGCCCGGAGGGTCGGCACTGCGGGGTCTGCCGGGCCGTCGGGGAGCGCCCAGTGGTCGTGGCAGCTGTCGAGGTAGCGGACCTCGTGGTCGTGGCACCACTCGACCATGTCCTGGGTGCCGGCGCCCCACGCCAGGTTGATCAGGATGTCACCGCGGGCGAGGTGCTCGTCGAGGGTGCGGGCGAGATTGTCGGGTGTGAGCTGGTAGCGGACGTAGCGGGCACCGGCGGCCAGGAGCTGTTTGCACTGGTCGCGCTTGTCCTCGCCGTCCATCACCGTGAGCCGGTCGAACGTCATGTCCAGGTGCCGCAACAGGAGCGGTTGCAGGCACTGCGATACCGAACCGGCGCCCAGCAGCAGGACATCTCCGTCGATCCGGATCCGCGTGGTGGAGGACATGGTCACGCTCCCGCCTTCGAACGCGGACACAGCACCGGCACACGGCAGGTAACCAGAATGATCTCCGGCAGGACAGCGTGTTCCCTCGAACGGGCATGACTTGACGCCTGACGGGTCACATGGGGCGGAGCGGGCCTGCGACTCCCCATGTGAGCCGAGCGAGGCTCGTCAGGGACTGTGCACGTGCGTGGTCTCCGCCGCGTCGATGTGCGACGCGGGGAGGTGTTCGAGGTAGCCGTGGGCGAGGGCGGCGATGGCGTCCTGGTGTTCGTAGCCCAGTGGGGCGAGGTCGGGCGGTAGGACATAACCGTGGGGCATGGCGGAGTAGATCTCGGTCATACGGTGTCGGTAGGCGTTGGCCAGCGCGTCGGGCCAGGCGCCGGTCAGGGGTGGCCGCATGCGGGCTTCGGCGGTCAGGGCGTGATGGTGCTCGGCGGCTTCCCGTGCCGCGTCGTGGGAGGTCCAGTCGGTGATGGGGGAGCGGTCGGGACGCCAGGGTGCGAGCCACCGCGTGGGGTGGCCGT
>NZ_JBFAAX010000478.1:0-4527 GCF_040639995.1 Actinosynnema sp. NPDC023658
GTCCGGCACCAGCACGGCCACCGAGAAGTACGCGCTGACCAGGTAGGACACGATCGCCTTCTCGTCGATGCCCATGAACCGGGCGTTCAGGCCCGGCTGCACCTCGTCCGGGATGCCCGGCTGGTGCAGGCCGATCACGCCGTTGTCCTGCTCGCCCACCCGCATGGCCAGGATCGAGGTGGTGTGCTGCGGGCTGATCGGGACCTTGTTCGACGGCAGCAGCGGGACGCCGCGCCACGTGACCACCTTCGTGCCGTCCACGTCCGCCGTGCCGGGGTAGAGGCCGCGCTTGCTGGCCTCCCGGCCGAACGCGGCGATCGTGCGCGGGTGGGCCAGCATGAACGCCGTCTTGCGCCGACGGGACAGCAGCTCGTCCAGGTCGTCCGGGGTCGGCGGCCCGCTGCGGGTGTGGATGCGCTGCTTGAGGTCGGCGTTGTGCAGCAGCCCGATCTTCCGGTTGTTGATCATCTCGTGCTCCTGGCGCTCGCGCAGGGCCTCGATGGTCAACCGCAACTGCTGCTCGGTCTGGTTCATCGGGTGGTTGTAGAGGTCCGCGACGCGGCTGTGCACCCGCAGCACGGTCTGCGCCACCTCCAGCTCGTACTCCCGCGGCGACAGCTCGTAGTCCACGTACGTGGCCGGCAGGTCCGGCTCGCCCTCGTGGCCGGAGGCGATCTCGATCTCCGCCTCGCCGTGCTTGTTCTGCGGCTTGCCGGTGGCGCTCAGGAACGCGTCGATGTGCGCCCGCAGTCCCGGCGCCCGCTCCTCCAACTCCCGCACCGAGCGCCACGGCAGCACGAGCGCGATCACCGGCGTGACCGCCTTGGCGGTGAAGTCCCACTCCGACCCGGAGCCGAACAGCACCTCCTGGCCGAAGTGGTCGCCGTCGGCCAGGGTGTCGAGCACGGTCTGGGCGCCGTACTCGCCCCGACCGATCTTGTTCACCTTGCCGAGCGCGATGAGGTGGACGTCCTCGGCCGGCTCGCCCGAGGAGACCAGGACGTCACCCGGCTGGAACTCCCGCAGCCGGAACCGGTCGGCCAGCGCGGTCAGCACCTCGTCGTCGGTGAAGTCGCGCAGCACCGGCAGCTCGCGCAGCTCCTGCGGGATGACCCGGATGTCGGCGCCGGTGCTGGTGAAGCTCACCCGCCCGTCGCCGAGCGCGTAGGAGAGGCGGCGGTTGACCCGGTACGTGCCCGCCTGGGTGGTGACCCAGGGCAGCTTCCGCAGCAGCCACCGCGGTGAGATGCCCTGCATCTGGGGGGTGGACTTGGTCGTGCTGGCCAGGTTCCGCGCGGCCGCGGTGCCCAGACTCTGCCTCTGGTGCTCGACCTCTTCGGGGACGAGTCCGGGGTCTGTGACGGTCACTTCAGCTGCCCAATCTGATGGTCGGGGGTACTAGTCCTCGTGGCCGAGCTCGACGTGCTCGAGCACGCCCACCGCGTCGGGCACGAGGATCGCCGTGGAGTAGTAGGCGCTGACGAGGTAGGAGATGATCGCCTTCTCGCTGATGCCCATGAACCGCACGTTCAGGCCGGGCTGGTACTCGTCGGGCAGGCCCGTCTGGTGCAGGCCGATGACGCCCTGGTTGTGCTCGCCGGCGCGCAGCAGCAGGACCGAGCTGGTGCGGGTCCTGGTGACCGGGATCTTGTTGCACGGCAGCACGGGCACACCGCGCCACGCGGGCACGTGGTGGCCGTTGAGGTCGATGGTCGACGGGTAGATGCCGCGCTTGCTGCACTCGCGGCCGAACGCCGCGATGACCCGCGGGTGGGCCAGGAACGCCGTCGGCTCCTTCCACACGGTCGCCAGCAGGTCGTCCATGTCGTCGGGGGTGGGCGGGCCGCTGCGGGTGTGGATGCGCTGCTTGAGGTCGGCGCTGTTGAGCAGGCCGAAGTCGCGGTTGTTGACCATCTCGTGCTCTTGCCGCTCGCGCAGCGCCTCGATGGTCAGCCGCAGCTGCTGCTCGACCTGGTCCATCGGGTGGTTGTAGAGGTCCGCGACGCGGCTGTGCACCCGCAGCACGGTCTGCGCGACGCTGAGCTCCAGCTCGCGCGGCGCGATCTCGTAGTCGACGAACGTGCCGGGCAGGTCCGGTTCGCCCTCGTGGCCGGAGGCGATGTCGATCTCCGCCTCGCCGTAGGCGTTGGACCTGCCCCCGTTGTTGGCGTACCTGCGCTGGATGTGCGCGCGCAGGCCGCCCGCCTCGCCGTTGAGCTGCTCGAACACCTCCCACGGCAGCACCAGGGCGATCACCGGCGTGACGGCCTTGACGGTGAACTCCCACTCGCCCTGCGGGCCCGCGAGCACGTCGCCGCCGAAGTGGTCGCCGTCGGCCATCGTGCCGAGCACGGTCTGGGCGCCGTACTCGCCCTCACCGATCTTGTTCACCTTGCCGTGCGCGATCAGGTGGACCGCGTCCTGCGGCCGGCCCGCCTCCACGATCACCGCGCCCGGCTCGTACTCGCGCTGCTGGAACCGGTCCGCGAGCGCCACCAGGGCGTCGACGTCCTCGAAGCCGCGCAGCAGCGCCAGCTCGGTCAGCTCCTGCGGGATGACCCGGACGTCGGCGCCGATGTTGGTGAACGTCAGCCGACCGTCACCGACGGAGTAGCTGAGCCTGCGGTTGACCCGGAAGGCGCCACCCTTCGCCTCCACCCAGGGCAGGATCTTCAACAACCACCGCGAGGTGATGTTCTGCATCTGGGGGACGGACTTGGTCGTCGTCGCCAGGTTCCGCGCCGCGGCGGTGCCCAGGCTGAGCCTCGGTCGCTCGGTCTCCAAGTCCGAATCGGTCACAGTCACCGCGTACCGCCAATCGGGTTTTCGTCCAGTGGTTCGAATGACCGTAGTGAGTCCGAACGCACCACGGGAAGCGGCCGATGTGACGACACCCCGGAGGGTCAAAAAGGGACGTTGTGCCTACTCACCGTGGACGTCGTCCACCTGGCAAGTAATTAACGGGTGATCTTCAGAGGCGTGCGGCACTCATTCGAGGTGACTGGGAATTTCCTACTCAAACGGGTACTTTGTTCACCGCAAAGTGTCATTGCGTTCGGCATTTCCACCACCAGGTGGCTCTATTGCGCGAATGCGGCCTCGAGTTCACTCGGAAGTCGGTACGCCGAACGCCGACAACGACGAACGCGGTGCCGGTGTGGAACCGGCACCGCGTTCGTCGGGTGTGGGGCTCGGTGTGACGCCGCGGTCGCCCGCGACGCCGCACCTGGGTCTCGCCCGTCGGTCAGACGGAGTGGGGGCAGGTGTCCCGGTACTCCGAGATGAGCGTGCTGCGACCCGGCGCGGGGCACAGGAACTGCTCGTAGCGGGTGTCGTTGTCGATGAACCGCTTGAGCCACGAGATGCTGTACTTCGCGATCGTCGTGTTGGAGGTGTTGGGCGCGAAGTGCGTGGCGCCGTTCAGCTCCAGGTACGCCTTGTCCAGCGTCGACGGCAGCGAGGTGTAGAACGGCTCGGAGTGCGTCGCCACCGGCGCGACCGTGTCGGCCTCGGCGCCGACGACCAGGGTCGGCACCCGCACGCCGCTCCAGGTCTTGTCGGTGTGCCAGGCGGTCAGCGGGATCGCGGCCTGGAGGGCCGGGCGCTGCTCGGCGGCGCGCAGGGTGCCGCCGCCTCCCATCGAGTGACCCATGACGCCCAGCCGCGCGGCGTCGATCCGGGTCCGCACCGCGCTGCGCTCGGTCAGGTAGTCCAATGCGGCCAGGAGCTGGCTCGCCCGGCTGTCGGGCTGGTCGAGGGTGGTGTTGGTGTCGATGGTGAACACCACGAAGCCCTGCGACGCCAGGCGCGGGCCCAACCACGAGATGCTGGACTGCGTGCCGGTGTAGCCGGGGGAGATGGCGACCGCGCCGAAGGTGCCCTCGGCGGTGCTGGTCGGGTAGTAGATGGTGCCACCGCCGAAGCCGGTGACCAACAAGGAGGACACCGAGGTGGAGGCCGTGGCGAACGGGCCGCGCGACGCCTCGATGCTGGAGTTGGTCGGCGCGGGACCGCGCCGGTACTCGACCTCGGCGCTCGCCGGCGTCACGCCGACCAACGACAGGACCAGTGCGGGGACCAGCGCAGGGATCAGTTTGCGGAGTTGCACGTCGGTGTACACCTCGCTTGGCAGGGGGAACTACGGACAGCGATGACCCTGCGCCACGCCGTGACCGCTCCGCATCGGTGCAACCACCGGTCCCTGGTCCGAAAACTAACACTGGTAGATAATTTCCGCTCCACCTCTTCCGCCGGACCTGGACGTGCGGCCAGACTGGCCACATGCTGCGCGGACGTGACCGGCAGCGCGTCGCCGTCGACGCGTTGCTCTCCCGTGCCCGCGCCGGTCGCGGCGGGGCGCTGGTCCTGCGCGGCGGCGCCGGGTCGGGCAAGACCGCGATGCTCGCCGCCGCCCGGGAGGCTGCCGCCCGGGACGCCGCGACCGGCCGCGAGGTTCTGCTGTGCGTGGACGACGCGCACCTGCTGGAGGACACCGCCTGGCTGGTCGGGCTCGCCGCGGAGGCCGCG
>NZ_JBFAAX010000479.1:0-4525 GCF_040639995.1 Actinosynnema sp. NPDC023658
ATGGCCAGCTCCATGCGGCTCGACCAGCGGCGGTACAGGGCGGCCTTCCCGGTCCGGGCGCGTTCCGCGACCCGTTCCATGGTCAGCTTCGCGTAGCCGACCTCGGCCAGCTCCTCCAGCGTCGCCCGGTAGATCGCCGCGTTGAGCTCCTCCCCGCGCCTGCGGGGCTGCTTGCGGTGGTCCTCGGTCACGACGCGCTCCCGCCGGAGGCGGACGGGTCGGCGGAGGCGGACGGGTCGGCGGGCGTCGACGGCGCGGTGACGCGGCCGGTGTCGCCGTCCACGGTGACCAGTCGGCCGTCGGTGAGGACGCTCGTCCCGGTCACCGTGCCCATGATCGCGGGGATGCCGTACTCGCGCGCCACGATCGCGGCGTGGGAGGCGGTGCCGCCGGAGTCCACGACCACGGCCGCCGCCCGCGGGAACAGCGGAGTCCACGACGGGTTGGTGTAGGGGCAGACCAGCACCGCGCCGTCGGTGAACGACGCGAAGTCGGCCGCCTCCCGGATCACCTTGACCGGCGCGGTGACCGTGCCACCGGAGGCGGGTGTCCCGGACACCAGCGCGTCACCTCCCCGGCGGGGCGGGAAGATCAGCCGGGGGTCGATGAGGCGGACCCCGCGCAGCTCCTCCCGCCGGGCCGCCCTCGCCCGCACCACCGCGCGAAGACCGCCCAGCGCGTCCTCACCGAGGGCCGCCGGGTCGTCGACCGCCTCGATCTCCTCCAGCCGCAGGTGGAACACGGCTTCCGGATCGTCCAGGACACGTGCGTCGCGCAACCGCGCGCCGATCTCCAGCAGGGACCGCCGCAGGACCGGCAACGGCACGGTGAAGTAGAAGTGGCTGTCCTCGCGGAAGGCGATGCCGGCGCGGGCCTGCTCGATCCACCGTTCGACGCGTCGGCGGCGCTGCGGAGCCCGCAGCAACGGGTGGCGGAACAGGTGTCGCACGGCCTCCGCGGCGCGGTCGACGCCCCCGGCCGGTGCGGCGGCGAGCACCTTGACCAGGCCCAGCACGGTCTCCGGGACGTCGACCCAGGTCGGCGGCGTGACGAGGATCGGGCTCGCGGTCTCGCGGTGGCCGTACTCGGCGAGGAACGCGGTGAACTCGCGGTGGAAGTCGTCGAACCCCTCCAGCCCGGCCACGTCGAGGCGGCCGACGACGTCCGCGAGCCGCTGGTCCCGGCGCACCCGGTCCGCGAGCGCTTCCAGGGCGCGGTTCGTGTCCGCGGTGCGGGTCCGGGTGCCCTGAAGCAGGTCGGACATCAGGGAGCCGCGGCGCAGCAGCTTCAACGCCACCAGCAGGCGCACCAGCGCGAGGCCCGTGCGCGGCAGGTAGGCGATGCGCAGGTCCGCGATCGGCTGGACCGCGTCCAGCACCTGCCGGGGGAACCGGACCAGGCGTGTCCACGGCATCGCGGTCAGGTCCCGGTCCGCCAGGTCGCGCACGCGGGCGAGGTAGGCGACGAACCGCGGGTCCGTCGTCCAGCGGGCCGGGTCGTGGCGCCGGGCCAGCGAGACCAGCCGGAACGGCGTGCCGAGCACCCGCGGCGACGGTCGCGGCGACGGCGGGACGAGCCGGTCGACCACCCCGTCGTGCTCCTGCAGGAAGTCCTCGAACGCGCCGCGCAACCCGAAGTACGCCGTCACCCTCGCCATCAGGCCCGCCGGTCCGTGCGGCAGCCACGTCGTCATGTCGATCGGGTACGGCCGGACGGGCACGTACTCCAGCAGCACGGAACCCAGCCGCCGCTGGAAGCGGTTGAGCCGCACCGGCGGTGGGGGGAGCGCCGTCATCGGACGTGCCTGGAGCAACCACACCCGTCCACCTGCCCAGGCCCACTCGACGTCCTGCGGCCGGCCGAAGTGCGCGGCGACCCCGGTGCCGAACCGCGCCAGGTCCGCCAGGACGTCGGCGGGCAGTCGCGACGGGGACGCGGTGCCGCCTCGGTCGTGGGTGACGCCGCCGCCCTCGGCCGCCCTGATGACGACCTCGCGCCTGCCGGGGGACCACTCGCGCACCTCGCCGCGCCGGTCGAGCACGTAGTGGTCCGGCGTGACGAGCCCGGACACGACCGCCTCGCCCAGTCCGCTGCTCGCGTCCACCACGATCCGCCCGCGGTCGCCCGTGACGGGGTCCGCGGTGAACATCACGCCCGCGGCCTCCGCGTCGACCATCCGCTGCACGACGACGGCGAGGCGCAGCCCGGCCGGGTCGATCGCGCGGGCGCGGCGGTAGGCGATGGCGCGGTCCGTCCACAGCGAACCCCAGCACCGGCGCACCGCGTCGACCACGTCCGCCTCACCGACGACGTTGAGGTACGTGTCCTGCTGGCCGGCGAACGCGGCCCCGGGCAGGTCTTCCGCGGTGGCACTGGAGCGGACCGCCACCGGACCGCCGCCCAGCGCGGCGTAGGCCTCCGCGATCGCGGTCCGGACGTCGTCGGGCACGGCCACCGATTCGAACGCGGCGCGGAGCGCCGACCCGTCCTCCGCCCGCTGGTCGAGGTGGAGGTCCGCCGACCGCACGACGGCCTCGTACGCCTCGGTGGTGACGACGAACCCGTCGGGCACGGGAAAACCGGCCGTCACCAGTTCCCCGAGGTTCGCGCCCTTGCCCCCGGCCGCGGCGAGGTCGGACCGGCCGAACGTGCGCAGCGCTGAGACGAGTGCCATGGCTCCCCGCGAAGTAGTGAACGGCTCGTTCACTAAACGGTAGCGGCGGTCGTTAGAGAACGCAACGTTCACTGCCCCCGCAGGGCTCCGGTCCCCGTGCCGGCGGCGCAGGTCCAGGGCGGCTCGGCGGCGCGCGTCAGAACACGCCCCGCCGTGACGCTCCGAGGTCCCAGTCGAGCAGGTGCGCTTCCCGCCGGGCACGACCAGCCGGAACTCGGGCGCCTCCGGGCGCGGGGTCGACGACCGTCACCGCCCGTAGGCGCGGACGAGTTGGTGGTTCCGCAACGGTGTCCGGACCCGCCGGCGTCGCCGCTCGCGTTCGAACACCATTCGCCGGACGTTACGCGGAGCGCACGACAGCCCGTCCCGAGTTCCGCGCAACTGCCCCGACCCGGCCCAGCGGTCTCACTCGATCGGCGGAGCACACCGCAATTGTGCGCCATTCACGACGCGGTGATCGCGCCGTTCAGGCCACCTGTTGCCGTGCGGCCGGCACCACGACGACCGGGCACGTCGCGTGTTCCAGGCAGTGCCTGATCACCGAACCGAGGATGGTGATCCCTCCCCGGCTGTAGCCGTGCCGGCCGAGCACCAGGCCGTCGGCCTCCCCGGCCAGCTCGACGAGCGTCGGCCCCGGCTCGCCGTCGAGCACGGACTGCTCCACCCGCACGCCACCGGCCGAGGTGACCCGGCCGAGGGCGTCGCGCACCATGCGGGAGCGGGCGCTGTGGAAGACGTCCACGTTCCCCTCGGGCGTCCGCATCCCGCACACCGACACCGCGATCACGACCCCACCTTGCTGCGTGTGGCGCACGGCCCACTCCAGCGCCGCCGCCCCTGCCGCCGAGCTGTCCACACCGACGATGATCCGCCTGGCCTCCATCACGCCTCCTCGCACGGCGCCCGCGTGGGGCGCTCCCGCCGAACACGTGCTCGGAATCGTCGGGCCTGCGCGCATTCCGTGTCGAGTGCTCCCGACCGGTATTTACGCCGTTTTTATATTTCGATCGAGAAACGGATAAAAATGTGGTTTACCTTCCCGTCGCGCCTTCCCCATCCGCAATCGGGAAGAAGATTCACGACCACACTCGAATAGTCGACGAAAAACCGAATGGCGCAGTACCGGTCCCGCCGGGGTACACCCACGCGAGCATTCGCCACCGGTGATCACCACCGCCGTCACACAGGTGGCGTACCGACAATGGGAATCAGCTCCGGGGCTTGACCGCCGCGGTCAGCCGCCAGGACAGGCCCAGGCCGGCCGCGCCCTCGGACCGCAGCCGGTCCAGCAGACCTCCGAGCAACCGGTCCACGGCCGCGCGAGCCCGGTCGGGGGCGTCCAGGTAGGCGGCGTACGAGGTCGGTGCGAGCGGCCCGAACTCGGTCCAGTACCCGGCCACCGTGCCCAGCGGCCAGACGTGCTCCAGCCGCGCGGTCCCCCGCACGGCCAAGCCCGCACGGCCCAGCACGTCCGCGACCTCCCCGGCGGGCACGTCGAACGGCCCGCGCACCCCGTCCGGCCGGATCATCGACGGCAGCACCTTGGCGACGCACACCGCGCCCAAGGTGATCAACCGGCACGCCGGGGCACGGTCCCAGGTGTGCACCAGCAGGGTTCCGCCGGGCCGCAGCACGCGAACCGCCTCGTCGACCGCCGCGCCGACGTCCGGCAGCGCCCACCACGACGACAGCAGCGTCACCGCGTCCGCGACCCCGGCGCGCAACGGCAGCGCGAGCGCGTCACCGCACACCCCGCGGCCGGCCCGCAACGCCGCGTGCGCCAGGTCGACACCCACCCCGGTCGCCGTCCCGGGCAG
The DNA here is from genome assembly GCF_040639995.1 of Actinosynnema sp. NPDC023658. NCBI lineage: Bacteria > Bacillati > Actinomycetota > Actinomycetes > Pseudonocardiales > Pseudonocardiaceae > Actinosynnema > Actinosynnema sp. NPDC023658. The sequence goes on from NZ_JBFAAX010000479.1 coordinate 4,492, forward strand.
GACCCGGAGGAACGGCCCGGTCCCGCACGCCACG
>NZ_JBFAAX010000480.1:0-4513 GCF_040639995.1 Actinosynnema sp. NPDC023658
GCTCGTCCGCGTGCATGGCCTGGTCGGTGTCGATGACCTCCAGCACGCCCCGCGCGTACTCGACGGCCCGCCGGCGTTCGGCCGCGGCCCGCCGCTCGGCCTCGCCGTCGGAGCCGAGCAGTTCGGCCGCCTCGTCCAGCAGCGGCACGTCGGAGATCGTCCACGCCCGCGGGTCGTCGCGGTGCAGCTCGGGGTGGCCGAGCCCGAAGCACCGGCCGGCGTAGAGGTCGGCCAGGAGCTCCTGCGGGGTGAGCACCGGCCACAGCCGCGCGGCCGTGCGCCGCACGTCGGGGTGGCCCGCCAGCTCGCGGCGCACGTCCTCCGCCAGCCCCGGCAGGTCCTCCCCGATGAGGTCCAGCGCGGGCGCGACCAGCGCGTCGACGAGGGCCTCGTGGAACACCGGCTGCGCTTCGTTGTGCTTGAGACCGGCGTTGCGCGCCCGTGCCCGCGCCCGGTCCGCGATCTCGGCGGTCACCGCGACCGTGACGTCCTCCAGCTCGACCGGGACGGGCTCGGCGGGCGTCTCCTGCCGGTCCGCGACGGCCTCCACCAGCAGGTCGACCGCCGCGAGCCCGCCCTTGAACGCCTGGAGCTCCGGTGGGTCCTCCCGCTCGGTCCGCACGCCGGGGAACAGCTCGCCCGGCGTGGCGAACACGACGTCGGTCTCGCCCAGCGACGGCAGCACCTCCCCGATGTACCGCAGGAAGCCCGGGTTCGGGCCGACCACCAGCACGCCCTGGCGGGACAGGCGTTCCCGCTGCGTGTACAGCAGGTAGGCGACGCGGTGCAGCGCCACCGCCGTCTTGCCGGTGCCCGGCCCGCCCTCGATCACCAGCACGCCCCGGTGCGGCAGGCGGATCACCTCGTCCTGCTCGGCCTGGATGGTGGCCACGATGTCGCGCATGGCGTCCGAGCGGGGCGCGTCCAACGCGTCGAGCAGCGCTTTCGAGGTGAGCTGGAGTTCGTCGTCGTAGAAGCTCTCCAGGTGCTTGCCGCGGGTCCGGAAATGGCGGCGCAGCGTCACCCCTTCCGGGTTCGCCGCGGTCGCCGTGTAGAACGGGCGGGCGGCCGGCGCGCGCCAGTCGGTCAACAACGGCTCGTAGTCGTTCCCGGTGTCGAACAGGCCCACCCGGCCCACGTAGACGCGGTCGTCGGCGGTGTCGATGCGGCCGAAGCACAGGCCTTCGTCGGCCACGTCGAGGCGGCTGAGCTGCTCCGACAGCGTGCGGACGGCCACTTCGCGGTGCCAGCGCTGCTCGTGCCCGTCCTTCAGCGCGGCGTCGAGCCCGGCCCGGACGGCGGCCCGCTCCTGTTCCAGCCGCTCGTGCAGGAACGCGATCCGCTGTTGCTCGGCGGACAATTCCCCGGTTGTCACGCTTGCTCCCTGTGATATACTGACATTGTCTTTGTCCCGCCATTTTCGGCGATGTCAACCTTTATGCTTAGCACATTCGCGCGCGGATTTCACGGCTGCCCGCGGCACTCCCGGCGTGGAATGATCGCCGGCGTGGAATCCGACGAGTTGGTGGTCGCCGTCGCGCAGCACGCGCCCGTGCCCGGTGACGTCGCGGAGAACGCGCGCCGCGCGGCCGCGACGGTCGCGGACGCGGCGGGTGCGCGCCTGCTGCTGTTCCCCCTGTTGTCGTTGACCGGCTACGACCTGGACCGCCTTGCCGAGCCGACGTGCTGGGTCACCCCGGACGACCCGAGGCTGGACGTCGTGCGCGAGGCGTGCCGCGCCCACGGGGTCACGGCGGTGGTCGGCGCGGCGTGGCTGGGGGCGGACGGCCGCCGGCTGCTCGCGTCGGTGGCGCTGTCCCCGGACGGCGGCGTCGAGGTGGTCGGCAAGCAGTACCCGAGCCGGGCCGAGCGGGAGCTGTTCGAGCCGGGCGGGTCCTTCCTCGTGCTGGACGTCGACGGGTGGCGGGTCGCCCTGGCCGTCTGCTTCGACGCGGCGGCCCCCGAGCACGCGCTGGAGGTGGCCCGGCGGGGTGCGGACGTGTACGCCGTGTCGGCGCTGTACACCGAGGGCCAGGAGAGGCGGCTCGACGTCCACCCGGCGGCGCGCGCGATGGACCACCGGCTGTACGCGCTGGTGGCCAACCTGGCGGGCGCGGGTCCGGGGTGGCGGTCGTGCGGCGGCAGCGGGGTGTGGCACCCGGACGGGCGGCGGCTGGTCGAGGCGGGCGGCGGGCAGCAGGTCGTGACGGCACGGCTGGAGCGCGCCGAGCTGGACCGGGTGCGCGCGGACGACGCCAAGGCGGGGTACAGGGGGTAGCGCCGTGGGTCACCTGGACGGCAAGGCGGTGATCGTGACCGGCGCCGGTCGCGGGCTGGGCGAGGCGTACGCCAGGCACGCGGCGGCCGAGGGCGCGCGGGTCGTGGTGAACGACGTCGAGGGTGCGCCGGAGGTCGTGGCGGCGATCGCCGGGGCGGGTGGTCGGGCCGTGGCGCACACCGGGTCGGTGACGGACCCGGCGGTCGCGACGGAGCTCGTCGAGCTGTGCCGGTCGTCGTTCGGGCAGGTGGACGGCTTGGTGAACAACGCGGGCGTCACGCACTTCGCCCAGCCGTGGGAGGACGAGCCGGCCGTGCTGCGGTCGGTGATCGAGGTGAACGTGCTCGGCACGATGTACTGCGGCACGGCGGCGGCGAAGGTCATGCGGGGCGGCTCGATCGTGAACGTCGTGTCGGGCGCGATGCTGGGCCGTGCGGACGCGGCGGCCTACTCGGCGTCGAAGGGCGCGGTGGCGTCGCTGACCCTGGCGTGGGCGGGGTCGTTGGCCGCGCGGGGTGTCCGGGTCAACGCCGTCGCGCCGCTCGCGTGGACGCCGATGATGGACACCGACCCGCGCGCCGAGCAGATCAGCGCCCGGGACCAGACGCCGGACAGGATGGCGCCGCTGGTGACGTACCTGCTCAGCGACCTGTCGGAGGACGTGTCCGGCCAGCTGGTCCGCTTCCTCCCGGACAAGCTCCACGTGATCTCGCAGTACGCCGTGAAGCCGCCCGTCCTGACCCGCGAGTCGTGGGAGGTGGCGGACATCGCGGCCGCCTTCGAGTCCGACCTGACCCCGGAACCGCCGGGTCGCGTCCGCTGGCGGGTGTGACGCGGAGGCCAGGGTCGGTCGCCGGGACGTCGTGCCGGGTCACGCGAGGGCCAGGGCGAGGACCGCGACGAGCGGCGGTGCGCTCTGGCAGAGGGCCCCGGCGACCCCGGCACCCTTGGGGCGGCTCATCGCGAGCCGGTCGGACACGCCGAGCCCGATGCCGGCCAGGACCATGAACCCGCAGGTGTAGAACACCAGCGCGCGGCCGATCGCCTCGTCGCCGGTGTGCAGCGCGACCAGGCCGATGACGGTGCCGGAACCGAGGAACAGGTTGTACAGCCCCACGTTGAACGACCACAGCCGCACCGGTTCGACCTGCTCGGCGGGCACCTTGAACACGCCCCAGTGCACGCCGGGCCGCCGGAACAGCAGGGTCTCCCACACGAACACGAGGACGTGGACCAACGCGGCCACGGAGGCCGCCACCTGCGCGACGGCGTTCACGACCACTCCCCCAACGCGATCCCGTGCCGGTCGACCACGTCCCGCAGGAGCGGGCCGACCTCGGCCGGCGGCGTGTCGGCGGGCACGGCCTGGTCGACGTCGCGGAAGAACCGGCCCATGGCGTCGGTCAGGCTGACCGCCAGGAACTGCACCGACGGCGTGTGCACGCTGAACGTGTGCGGCACGCCCGGCGGGATGGCGATCGACGTGCCCGGCCCCACGTCGTGGACCTCGCCGTCCACCAGCACGGCCATGCGACCGTGCAGCACGTAGTAGGCCGTGGCCCACGGCGTGCCGTGCGGCGGCACGGTGGGTCCGCGCGGCGCGTCCACCTCGAACAGCTCGTAGGCGCCGTCGGTGTGCGCGGCGTCGACCTTGACGGTGATCCTGGCGTCCGGCGAGTTCAGCTCGAAGCCCTCGCCGGCGGTGCTCACGTGTGTCTTCATGAGCCGACGGTAGGAGCCGGCGAGGCGGTCACCCATCCCAGGAATGTGGGATGGAGACCAGGTCGGGACGGGCGCATACTCCGACCATGTGGGAAGGTCGGGCGGACGGCGCGCGACGTGAGGTCGCCGCGCTCGCGGTGGCGGGCCTCGGGGTCGCGGAGCTGCACCGGGCCGCGATCGACGTGGTCGAGCGGGTCGTGCCCACCGACCTGACCTGCTGGGCGTCGCTCGACCCGGACACCGCCGTGATCAGCTCGATGACCAGCGGACCGACCCGCATCCCGGCCGAGTACGAGCCGGTGCTGGCGGCCTGCGAGTACAGCGGCGTCGAGCCGCACGCGTTCGCGGAGCTGGCCCGCCGCCCGGTGCCGGTGGCGCGGCTATCGGACGTGCCGAGCCGTGACGCCGCCCGGTGCGGCCGGCTCAACGAGGTGTGGCGACCGCTCGGCCTGCACCACGAGCTGCGGGCGGTGTTCCGGGTGGACGGCACGTGCTGGGGCGCGGCGGGCCTGG
>NZ_JBFAAX010000481.1:0-4496 GCF_040639995.1 Actinosynnema sp. NPDC023658
GCTCGTCGCCGGTGATCAGGGCGGTGACCCGGCGGTGCGCGCCGTCCAGCGCCTCCGGGGTGCCGCGCACCACCACGACGTCGGACGCCGCGTGCTGGACCAGGGGCAGCACGAACCGGCCGAGGCCGAAGGACGTGCCGTTGTCACCGCGGTGCGGCACCACGACCAACTGGGCGCGCGTGCTGGCCAGCAGCAGGTCGTGGACCAGGTCCGGGGTGGTCGGGTGCACCTCCAGCGGCGCTCCGACCAGCTGTGCGTGCGCCGTCGCCCAGCGGAGCGCGGCCTCGCCCCAGGGGGAGCTGTCGCGCACGGTGACGACCGGGAGGGGTGTGGGGCTCATGACTCGACCACCAATCGGAGAAGCGGCTCACAGCAGGAAGTCGGTGACCGCGCGGCGCGGCGTCGGCGGCACGGGCGAGCCGAAGCCGATGCGCAGCACGGTCTGGGGCACGACGCCGCCGCCGAGCGACCGGCGCAGCTCCTCGCGGACCGAACGCACCTCGATCGCCTGCGACATGAACGACACGGACAGCCCGAGGGTGGTCGCGGTCAGCAGCACCCGCTGCAACGCCTGACCGGTCTGCAACTCGGCCAGCGGACCGTCGTAGAACGAGCACAGCACGACCACCAGCGGGTCGGACTCGTAGTCCTTGCCGGGCAGGCGCTCGGCGGCGTGGAAGTCGCGCAACGCCCACTCGTCCTGCGGGGCGGGTCGGATGCCCGCGGACGCGGCCGGCACACCGTCGTCGACCCTCGTGCCGGTCCACGCGCCGAGCTCGGCCCGCACCCGCGGGTCCTGGGCCTGGACCCCGTGCGCCTTGGCCACGAGCCGCTGGAGCCGGGCGCGGTCCTCGTGGTCGGTCACGACGTGCAGCCACGACCGCTCCCGCTCCGCCGCCCGGACCAGCGCCTGGCGGTGCCCCGCCGGGACCGGCACGTCGCGGAACGGCTTGCGGTTCGACCTGCGCACCGGCACCGCCCGGATCAGCTGCCGGGTCTCCTCGTCCAGCTCCCGGCTCCCGCCCCGGCGGACGGTGGCGAGCGCTCCCGGCGCGTCGGACCCGGGCAGCAGCGTGACCAGCGGCTTGACGCCGTGGGCGCGCAGCGCCAGCCGGGTGTTGAACAGCGCCGCGCCGCACGAGAGGCGCAGCTCGCGGTTCTCCGGGTCCGTGGCGGGCAGGTGCCGGTCGAGGTCCGGGTGCAGTTCGATCCGGTCGCTCGCGAGCCGGAACCTCCACGGCTGCGTGTTGTGCACCGATGGGGCCAGCGCCGCCGTGGCGATCACGTCGGCCACCTCGGCGCCGGCCAGACCGAGCACCTCGTCCACCCGGTTCATCACGTCACCCCAACCCATTCCCTTGCTCGGACCTGTGCCTCCACTGTCCGCCCGGGACCGTCGGCGGCACACGGTCGAAGGTCCTCATCCACCAGGGACGGTTGACTTGGCGTGCCGGTGCTCCCGTGCGAGGGTGGACCGGTGGCCGACTTCCCAGACCCGAACCCGCACCGCCTGCTCGGAGGGCTCCGGCTGGACGAGCTGCTCGACGAGGTGCGCGAGCGGCTGACCGAGATCGCGTCGACCAGGGACAAGATGCAGCGCCTGCTGGACGCGGTGCTGGCGGTGGGCGCGGGCCTGGAGCTGGACTCGACGTTGCAGCGGATCGTGCAGGCCGCGGTGGAGCTGGTCGGCGCGCGGTACGGCGCGTTGGGCGTGCTGGGGTCCAGGGAGAACCTGTCGGAGTTCGTCTACGTGGGCATCGACCCGGAGACCCGCTCGCGCATGGGGCACCTGCCGGAGGGCAAGGGCCTGCTCGGGTTGTTGATCAAGGATCCGCGGGCGATCCGGTTGCACGACCTCTCCGAGCACCCGGCGTCGGTCGGCTTCCCGGCCGACCACCCGCCGATGCACAGCTTCCTGGGCGTGCCGGTGCGGGTGCGCGACGAGGTGTTCGGCAACCTCTACATGACCGAGAAGATCGGCGGCACCGACTTCACCCCCGACGACGAGGTGGTGCTCAGCGCGTTGGCCGCGGCGGCGGGCGTGGCGGTGGAGAACGCGCGGCTGTTCGAGCGGTCGCGGATGCGTGAGCGCTGGTTGGAGGCGACCGCGGAGGTCAACACCGAGCTGCTGGGCGGTGCGTCGGCGGAGGACGCGTTGCGGTTGATCGCGCAGCGCACGAGGGAGCTGGCGGCCGGTTCGATGGCGCTGATCCTGCTCGCGGAGGACGACGGGGCCCGTCGGCGGCTGCGGATGGCCGCGGGTGCCGGTTCGCCGGTGGCCGACCTGGTCGGCGGGGTGCTGGCCGGCGCGGGCGCGTTCGTCGAGGAGGTGCTCGATTCCGGTGCTCCGGTGCTGGTCGAGGACCTGGAGGGCCGGTTGGGCGACGTGTCCGCGGAGGTGGGCCCCGGCGTGGCGGTGCCGTTGCGCTCGGGGGCCGCGGTGACCGGTGTGCTGCTGGTGGCGCGGGACAAGGGCGGTTCGGGGTTCGGGGCGGAGCAGGTGCCGTTGTTGGCGTCGTTCGCGGACCAGGCGGCGGTGGCGCTGGAGTTCGCGGAGAACCAGCGGGCGCGGCGGTTGGTGGACGTGCTGGAGGACCGCGAGCGCATCGCCCGCGACCTGCACGACCACGTGATCCAGCGGTTGTTCGCCACCGGTATGAGCCTTCAGGGCGCGTTGGGCGCGATCCGTGATCCGAGGGTGCGGGAGCGGGTGCAGAAGGCGGTGGTGCAGTTGGACGAGACGGTGCTGGAGATCCGCACGTCGATCTTCGACCTGCAGGCCGCGGACGACGTGCCGGGTCTGCGCCGCCGGTTGCTGGACCTGGTCTCGGAGCTGACCGAGGACGCCGGCGTGACGCCGACCGTGCGGATGACCGGCACGGTGGACAACTCGGTGCCCGAGGACGTCGGTGAGCACGCCGAGGCCGTCGTGCGGGAGGCGGTGAGCAACGTCGTCCGGCACGCCCGGGCCGGCGAGCTGGTCGTGACCGTCGAGGCCGGGGACGCGTTGACGATCACGGTCGTGGACGACGGCGTGGGCATGCCGGAGCAGGTGGCCCGCAGCGGCCTGCGCAACCTGGAGCGGCGGGCCGTCGAACTGGGCGGGACCTGCACGGTCGGTCCCGGGACCGACGGCGGCACGCGGGTGGCGTGGCAGGTCCCGCTGTCCTGACCTACTCCTCGTTGGAGGGGGTGGTGGGTTTGCGCAGCCTGGTCGCCAGGACGGCGGCCTGGGTGCGGCGTTCCAGGCCGAGCTTGGCCAGCAGGTGCGAGACGTAGTTCTTGACGGTCTTCTCGGCCAGGAACATCTTCTCCGCGATCTGCCGGTTGGTCAGGCCGTCACCGATGTGGTCGAGCACGGTGCGTTCCTGCTCGGTCAGCATGCGCACGGGGTCGCCCTGCTCGCGCTCCCGGCGGATGCGGCTCAGCAGCGCGGACGTCGACCGGGCGTCCAGCAGCGACTCGCCCGCGGCGACCGTGCGGACGGCGTTCTGCAGGTCGTGGCCGAGGATGCGCTTGAGCACGAACCCCGAGGCGCCGGCCATGATGGCGTCGAACAGGGCCTCGTCGTCGGTGAACGAGGTCAGCATCAGGCACTTCAGCTCCGGCATGCGCGAGCGCAGCTCCCGGCACAGCTCGATGCCGTTGCCGTCGGGCAGCCGCACGTCCAGCACGGCGACCTCGGCGCCGCTGCCGGGCACCCGGGCCAGCGCCTCGGCCACCGTCGACGCCTCACCCACGACCTCCAGGTCGTCGTCGCTGTTGAGCAGTTCCCTGACCCCGACCCGGACGACCTCGTGGTCGTCCACCAGGAACACGCGTGCCACCCGGTCACCTCTCCTCTTCCGCCTGGACGAACCCTCGTCGACCGCGGTCGACGGACACAGGGTCCAAAGACCCTGCTGCGACGCGCTCAAGGTCCTCGGAGACTCCAGCATGCCCTCAGCGGAGCCGTACCGCCGTCGATGCCACCGCGCGGCCTCGGGCACCGGACGGTGGGCGCACCACCGGGGAGTCGAAGGTCCCGGGCGCGACAGGACCGCCGCCACTGAACTCCGCGCCCGTCCGCGGGGAGGCTCGTGGTGAGACCCGAGGAGGGGACATGGACAACAGGATCGTCGTGGGTGTGGACGGATCGCCCGCCGGTCGGACCGCGTTGCGCTGGGCGGTGGAGGAGGCGAAGCTGCGCGGCAGCGAGGTGGAGGCCGTCCTGGCCTGGCACGTCGACTACGGCATGGTCGTCGGACCGATGTCGGCCACCGTCGCCGCGGGCGTGGACCGCGACGGGCTGCGCGAGGACAGCCGGACCGTGCTGGACGAGGTGGTCGCGGAGACCGGCGCCGAGGTCCGGGCGGTGCTGGCCGAGGGCGACCCGCGGGATGTGCTGGTCAGGGCGGCCGAGGGTGCGGCGCTGCTGGTGGTCGGCAGCCGGGGCGCGGGGCCGATCCGGGAGGCGCTGCTGGGCTCGGTCAGCTCCTACTGCGTGCACCACGCGC
>NZ_JBFAAX010000482.1:0-4474 GCF_040639995.1 Actinosynnema sp. NPDC023658
ATCGTCGGCCTGGCCACGACCGTGTTCTGCCACCACCACCAGGCGGTGGACGTCCTCGGTGACGGCCTGCGCGTGGTGGCCGGTGCGCCGGACGGGACCGTGGAGGCGGTGGAGCTGCCGGGCTCGCGGTTCGTGCTCGGCGTGCAGTCGCACCCGGAGGCCGACACCGAGGACGACCGCCTGTTCGCCGCGCTCGTCGGCGCCGGTCGTGATCGGGCCGTCAAGGACAGGGCCGTTGAGGACGAGGCCGTTGAGGACAGAGCCGTTGAGGACAGGGCAGCCAGGGACAGGGGAGCGGAGTGACCACGTTCGACGTCATCAACCCGGCCACCGAGGAGGTGGTCCGCTCGGTCCCGCTGACGACGCTGGAGGAGACCGACGCGGCGATCGCCCGCGCGTCGGCGGCGCTGCCCGCGTGGCGCGCGGTCGCACCGGGCGACCGGGCCAGGCTGCTGCGGCGGTTCGCGGATGCGGTCGACGGCGCGCTGGAGGAGCTGGCGGCGCTGGAGGTGCTCAACGCCGGCCACACCATCGGCAACGCGCGGTGGGAGGCCGGGAACGTCCGGGACGTGCTGCACTACTACGCGGCCGCGCCGGAGCGGTTGTTCGGCAGGCAGATCCCCGTGCCCGGCGGGCTGGACGTGACGTTCCACGAGCCGATCGGCGTGGTCGGTGTGATCGTGCCGTGGAACTTCCCGATGCCGATCGCCGCCTGGGGCTTCGCGCCCGCGCTGGCGGCGGGGAACGCGGTGGTGCTCAAGCCCGCCGAGCTGACGCCGTTGACCGCCCTGCGGTTGGCCTCGCTGGCGAGGGAGGCGGGCATTCCCGAGGACGTGTTCCAGGTGCTGCCCGGCGCCGGGCCGGTGGTGGGTCGGCGGTTCGTCACGCACCCCGACGTGCGCAAGGTCGTGTTCACCGGCTCCACCCGGGTCGGCAAGCAGGTCATGGCCGGCTGCGCGGACCAGGTCAAGCGGGTGACGCTGGAGCTGGGCGGCAAGTCGGCCAACGTCGTGTTCGACGACGCCGACCTGGAGCGGGCCGCGGCCACCGCGCCGTACGGCGTGTTCGACAACGCGGGCCAGGACTGCTGCGCGCGGTCCCGGATCCTGGTGCAGGCGTCGGTCTACGACCGGTTCATGGAGCTGCTGGAGCCCGCGGTCAAGGGCGTCGTGGTCGGTGCGCCGGGCGACGAGGGCACCGAGATGGGGCCGTTGATCTCGGCCGCGCACCGGGAGAAGGTCGCCTCCTACGTGCCGGACGACGCGCCGGTGGCGTTCCGCGGGTCGGCTCCGGAGGGTGCCGGTTTCTGGTTCCCCCCGACGGTGCTGGCGCCCGTCTCGCCCGGTGACCGCGCCGCGGTGGAGGAGATCTTCGGGCCGGTGGTGGCCGTGCTGCCGTTCACCGACGAGGAGGACGCGGTGCGGTTGGCCAACGACAGCTCCTTCGGCCTGTCCGGGTCGATCTGGACGCGGGACGTGGGCCGGGCGCTGCGCGTCTCGCGTGCCGTCGAGGCCGGGAACCTGTCGGTGAACTCGCACTCGTCGGTGCGGTACTGGACGCCGTTCGGCGGGTTCAAGCAGTCCGGGCTCGGCCGTGAGCTGGGGCCCGACGCCCTCGACTCGTTCACCGAGACCAAGAACGTCTTCATCGCTCACTGATTGGGAGAGACATGGTTCAGCGACTTGAGGGCCGGGTGGCCGTGGTGACGGGCGGGGGCAGCGGCATCGGCCTCGCCTCGGTGCGGCGGCTGGCGTCCGAGGGCGCCCGGGTCGTCGTCGCCGACGTCGACGCGGAGACCGGCAAGGCGGCGGCCGACGAGGTCGGCGGGCTGTTCGCGCAGGTCGACGTGACCGACGAGGAGCAGGTGTCGGCGCTGTTCCAGACCGCGGTGGACACCTACGGCTCGGTGGACGTCGCCTTCAACAACGCCGGCATCTCGCCGCCCGACGACGACTCCATCCTCACCACGGGCATCGAGGCGTGGGACCGGGTGCAGAAGGTGAACCTGACCTCGGTGTACCTGTGCTGCAAGTACGCGATCCCGCACATGCTGGAGCGCGGGCGCGGCTCGGTGATCAACACCGCGTCGTTCGTGGCGACGATGGGCGCGGCGACGTCCCAGATCTCGTACACGGCGTCCAAGGGCGGGGTGCTGGCCATGAGCCGGGAACTGGGCGTGCAGTTCGCCCGGCAGGGGGTGCGGGTGAACGCCCTGTCGCCCGGACCGGTGAACACGCCGTTGCTGCGCGAGCTGTTCGCGAAGGACCCGGAGCGGGCCGCGCGGCGGCTGGTGCACGTGCCGCTGGGCCGGTTCGCCGAGCCGGAGGAGATCGCGGCCGCCGTCGCGTTCCTGGCCAGCGACGACTCCTCGTTCATCACCGCGTCGAACTTCCTGGTGGACGGCGGTATCGCCGGTGCTTACGTGACACCGCTGTGATGCCGTTGCAGGACGCGTTGTTCCGCCCCGTGCGGGCGGGCAACGCGTTCGAGGAGACCGTGGAGCGGCTCGTGCAGGCCATCCGGCTCGGCGCGGTGGGGCCGGGGGAGCGGCTGCCCGCCGAGCGCGACCTGGCCACCCGGCTGGGCGTCAGCCGGGTGACGTTGCGCGAGGCGATCCGGTCGTTGCAGGACGCCGGGTACGTCGAGTCGCGGCGCGGCCGGTACGGCGGGACGTTCGTCAACGCGCCCGTGCCGGCGCCCACGCCGGACAGCCGGGTCGACCCCGTGGAGCTGTCCGACGCGGTGACCGTGCGGTGGGCGGTCGAGACCGGTGCGGCGGAGTGCGCGGCGGGACGTGCGCTGGGGCCCGTGGAGCGGCGGAACCTGCTGACGCGGCTGACCGAGTGCCGTGACGCGTCCCTGGACGAGTACCGGCGGAAGGACTCGCGGCTGCACCTGGCCATCGCGGAGGCGACCGGCTCGGCGTCGCTCACCGCGGCCGTCGCGGACGCCCGGACGAGGGTCAACGCGCTGCTGGACCGCATCCCGCTGCTACCGCCGAACCTCGGGCACTCGAACGACCAGCACGAGCTGATCGTCACGCACATCCTGGCGGGCGACCCGGACGCCGCGCGGCGGGCGATGGCCGAGCACCTGGACGGCACGACCGTGCTGCTGCGCGGCTTCCTGTCCTGAGTCCCGGCGTGGGGTCCGGGCCGGGCGGCCGGGCGGCCTCAGCGCTCGAAGTCGGGCCCCGGTGCCCGGTCCGGCCCCCTGTCCGGACCCCGGTCGGGTCCTCTGCCGGGCCGGTGGTCCCCGCGCTCGTCGAACCGGGAGTGACCGGGCCGGTCGGCCCCGACCCCGTACCGGGGGTGGTCGCGGTCGGCCAGCGCCACGATCCCGGCACCCAGGACCAGCCCGAGCAGGCCGACGGCGACCAACTGGGTGGCCCGGTGCCTGACAACCCGCCCGAAGGCCGTGCGCCTGCCCGGGGGGTGTGGGTGGGGGTGGGGCACGTCCGCCGCCGGCCGTGCGGGACCGGGAACCTCACCACCCGCGGGTGGTGGGGCGGCGGTCGTTTGTGCAGCAGGGGCCGGCTGCGCTCCACCGATCGGCTGCGCGGCTGCTTCCGACTGGTCGGCACCGGCCGGTGGTGCGGCGGGTATCGGTCGGGTCGGCTGGGCGGCGGCGGGCGGTTCACCGGTGGTTCCGGCGGGCGGTGGGGTGGGAGTCCGGCCCGACGCCGGTTCGGGGCTCGGGTGGGATGGCAGGTGGGGATCGGACATGGCTGGACTCCTGCTCTTCGTGCTGGTGGACGCCATGGTGCGCGCCCTACCTGAACGGATGCTGATCGCGCGCTGTCCGTCCGCTGTGAACGTTGCCGTCAGCATGTGTTGACGACCTGTAGGCGTCAGCATATGTTGACGACATGGCCGCTATAGCCGATCTCGACCAGGCCGCGCACGGCACCGACCCGGACGCCGGCCTGCGCGCCGTGGCCCGCCTGCGCCGCCTGGTGGAGCAGCTGGAAGCCCAGCACGTCGCCGCCGCGCGGCAGGCCGGCTGGTCGTGGCGCGACATCGCCACCCGCCTGGGCGTGACCAAGCAGACCGTCCACCGCAAGCACGGCCGAGAGGACTGACGGTGTTCCGAGGCGATCACCCCGACCTGAACCACACCCTCGGCCGCGCGCTCGACCTGGCCCGTGCCGAGGGCCACCCGCGCACGGGCAGTGAGCACCTGCTGGCCGCCCTGACCACCGCCCCGCCCGCCGGCCCACCCGCCACCGGCCCGTCCACCTCCCGAGTAGTAGCCGAGCTCCTGGCCCGGCACGGCGCGACCACCGCCGCCCTCCGCGACGCCGCGCACCTCGCCGCACCGCTCGGCGCGGGCGGTGCGGCGGATCGGTCCCTCCTGGCTCCGCTCGGCGTCGACCTCGACCGCCTCCTCGGCCCCGGCGGCGGGCCCGTGCTGGACCGTCCCGCCGGTCGGGAACCGCTGCTCCCGCTCGGCGCGGCGAAGGCCCGCGAGCGCT
>NZ_JBFAAX010000483.1:0-4462 GCF_040639995.1 Actinosynnema sp. NPDC023658
CCGTTCTGGCCCGGGTCGCCCTCCCCACGCCGTTCACACACTTCTTCGTCTTCAATCCCGCTTGTCTTTTATAAACGGCAGCACGGCGTGCTCCCACTCCGTCCAGGCCCCCCCCCCCGCCCCCCGCGGCCGTGGTGACCGGCGCGGCCCCGGCCCTTGCCGAGCCCGCGTCCGTCCACAACGGAGACCAGGTCGCCCGCACCGCGGTGACGCCGAACGGGGTCGGCCACGCGGTCCACCCCTACGGCACGGACTCCGCACCCCGGGCCGCCGCGGCGTACGCCGGCACCCGGTTCATCCCGACCGCCCCGCGTCGCGTCCTGGACACCCGCTCCGGCCTCGGCCGCAACGGCGCCGTCGCACCGGTCGGCGCCGGCGGTCAGATCGAGGTCACCCTCACCAACCTCCCGCAGTACACCCTCGCCGTGGTGCTGAACGTGACGGGCACGTCGCCGTCCGCCAGCACCTACGTGTCGGTGTGGGAGGGTGGCGCCGTCGCCAAGCCCGACGTGTCGACCCTGAACCTGGTGCCGGGCGAGACCCGCGCCAACTCGGTCACCACGTGGGTGTCGGTCGGCAAGACGGTCAACCTGTACAACAACGCGGGCAGCACCCACCTGATCGCGGACATCGCGGGTTACTACGTCTACGACAACCCGGGCAGCGGGTTCACGACCCCGGGCCGGTACTTCGCCCAGGGCCCGACCCGCGTGTACGACTCCCGCAACACCGGTGGCGCGTTCTACGCCGGCGAGTCGCGCGGTATCGACTTCGCCCCGGCGGGTGTGCCCACCGGCGCGACGGCGGTGTCGCTGAACATCACCGGTGTCGACGCGACGGCGAGCACCTACGTCACGGCGTGGCCGTCCGGCGTCACGCGTCCGACCGCGTCCAGCCTCAACGTGGTGCCCGGTGGCGCCACGCCCAACGGCGTGACCGTCGCCCTCGGGTCCGACCGCAAGGTCAACCTGTACAACAACGCGGGCTTCCTGAACCTGGTCGTCGACACCGTCCGGCGACAGCGCCAGAGCCGTGATCCGCGGCATCTCGGTGAACGAGGTCAGGTCCCCGAACCCGGCCTCGGTGATCTCGGCTTCCATCACGCCCCCTGTCGCGACCTGGCGAAGTCCCAGGCGTCTCGCACGATGCCGGTCAGGTCGACCCGCTCGGGCTTCCAGCCCAGCTCGGTGCGGGCCTTGTCGCTGGAGGCCACGAGCACCGCCGGGTCGCCCGCCCGGCGCGGCGCCACGTCGGCCGGGATCGGGTGGCCGGTCACCTCGCGGCACGCGTCGATGACCTGCTTGACCGAGAAGCCCAGGCCGTTGCCCAGGTTGTAGATCCGGTGCTCGCCCGCCGTCGCGTGCGCCAACGCCCGCAGGTGCGCGTCGGCCAGGTCCACGACGTGGATGTAGTCGCGCACGCACGTGCCGTCGTCGGTCGGCCAGTCGTCGCCGTAGACCTGCACCCGCTCCCGCTGCCCCAGCGCCACCTGGAGCACGATCGGGATGAGGTGCGTCTCCACGCCGTGCCGCTCGCCGGTCCGCTCGTACGCGCCCGCCACGTTGAAGTAGCGCAGCGACACCGCGGCCAGCCCGTGCGCGGCGGCGTAGGAGGTGATCGCGTGGTCGATCGCGAGCTTCGTCGCGCCGTAGGGGTTGGTGGGGCGGGTCGGCGCGGTCTCCGCGATCGGCACCTGCTCCGGCTCGCCGTAGGTCGCCGCGGTGGAGGAGAACACCAGGCGGGGCGTGCCGTGCGCGCGCATCGCGTCCAGCAGCCGCAGCGACGTCACCACGTTGCCGTGCCAGTACTTCGCCGGGTCCTGCACCGACTCGGCCACCAGCGACTTCGCCGCGAAGTGCAGCACGCCGTCGAAGCCCTCGCCGCCCACGCCCTCGGTGAGCACGTCCCCGATCGCCTCGTCGATGCCCGCCTCGACCAGCCGCGCCCCCTCGGGCACCGCGTCCGCGTGCCCGGTGGACAGGTCGTCCAGCACGACCACCTCGTGCCCGGACTCCACCAACCTGGCCGCGCAGACGCTGCCCACGTACCCGGCGCCGCCCGTGACGAGCAACCTCACCCTGCACCCCTGCTTTCGACTAGACCGTCATCGACCGCGGCTGCCACCAGCCGCGGCTGCACTGATCGAGGTCGCTACCGATCACGACCGGCGCCCGCCGAGGGCACCGCCGTGAACGTCCTCGGTGTCGTCCACCCGCGCTCCGCGAACGCCGCCGGCACCCGCGCCACGACCTCGTCGTGCCGCTCGACGGGCACCAGCGCGATCGCTGACCCGCCGAAGCCGCCGCCGATCATCCGCGCGCCCAGCGCCCCCGCCGCCTTCGCCGCGTCCACCGCGACGTCCAGCTCCGGCGCGGACACCCGGTAGTCGTCGCGCAGCGACGCGTGCGAGGCGTCCAGCAACGGCCCCAGCTCGGCCAGCCGCCCGGACCGCAGCAGCTCGACCGCCTCCAGCACCCGCTCGTTCTCGGTCACCACGTGCCGCGCCAGCGGTCGCAACCGCTCGGGCAGCCGGGCCAGCGCATCGTCCACATCGGCCACGTCGACGTCCCGCAGCGCGGGCACGCCCAGGATCGACGCGGCCTCCTCGCAGCCCGCGCGCCGGGCGCCGTAGCCGCCGTCGGTGTGCGAGTGGCTGGCCCGCGTGTCGATGACCAGCACTTCCAGGCCCTGCGACGCGGCGTCGAACGGCACCTGCTCGGACTTGAACGACCGCACGTCAAGGAACAGCACGTGCGCCTCGGTGCAGCACAGCGACGCGGTCTGGTCCAGCAGCCCGGTCGGTGCGCCGACGAAGTCGTTCTCCGCCCGCTGCACCCACCGGGCGATCTGCGGCAGGTCGTCGACCGGGCGGTCGGCCAGCCCGAGCAGCGCGAGCGCCACCGCGCACTCCAGCGCGTGCGACGACGACAGACCCGCGCCCGCCGGCACGTCACCGGCGATCACCAGGTTCGCCCCGCCGGTCACGCCCTGCTCGCGCAGCACCCACGCCACCCCGGCCGCGTAGGCGGCCCAGCCGCCGACGACACCCGGTTCGAGGTCGGAGACCGCCACCGGGGACGCCTGCTGCACGCTCCCGTCGTCACCGACCGTGGCCACGTGCAGGCGGCCGTCGTCCCGCGGTGACGCGGCCACCGCGGTCCGGTGCGGCAGCGCGAACGGCAGCACGAAGCCGTCGTTGTAGTCGGTGTGCTCACCGATCAGGTTCACCCGGCCGGGCGCGGACCAGACGCCGTCGGGCGCCGCGCCGTGCAGCCGGGTGAACGCGGTGACCGCCCGTCGCGCCGGGTTCACCGCGCCTGCACCAGGACGGCGTGGGCGACCGCCGGGTCCAGTTCCGCGATCGTGCCGTTGCCGCGCACCTGGACGACCTTCGCACCGCCCATCGAGTCGACCTCGACCGTGCCGCCCGGCACCACACCGGCCGCCTTGAGCTCGGCCATCAGGTCCGGGTCGAGCTGCACGTGCTCCGCGATCCGGCGCACCTCGACGCGACCGCCGCCGCGCCGGGCCACCTCGTCCACGCGCACGAGGTCGGCTTCGGCGGCGGGAGCGGGCTCGCCGTCGCCCAACTTGTCCAGACCGGGGATGGGGTTGCCGTAGGGCGACGTGGTGGGGTTGCCGAGGAGCTTGACCAGCTTGCGCTCGACCGCCTCGCTCATGACGTGCTCCCAGCGGCACGCCTCGCTGTGCACGTGCTCCCACTCCAGGCCGATGATGTCGACCAGCAGGCGTTCCGCGAGCCGGTGCTTGCGCATGACCGCGATGGCCAGGCCGCGGCCCTGCTCGGTGAGCTCCAGGTGGCGGTCGTCGGCCACGACGAGCAGGCCGTCGCGCTCCATCCGACCGACCGTCTGGCTCACCGTCGGGCCGCTCTGGCCCAGCCGCTCCGCGATGCGGGCGCGCAGGGGCACCACACCTTCTTCTTCGAGCTCGTAGATCGTGCGGAGGTACATCTCGGTGGTGTCGATGAGGTCGTTCACACCCGCTCCCCTTACGTATGGCATCAATGCTAGACGGCCGGTCGCGGGTGCAGGATGGTGCCGTGCATCCACTGATCAGCACCGAAGCCCTGGCGTCCGCGCTGGACGGCGCGGAACCACCGGTCGTGCTCGACGTCCGCTGGCGACTGGGCGGACCGCCGGGACGCCAAGACTACGAGGTCGGGCACGTTCCCGGCGCGGTCTACGTCGACCTGGACACCGAGCTGTCGTCACCGCCCGGAGTCGGCGGCCGCCACCCGCTGCCCGACCCCGGGGAGCTGCAGGCCGTGCTCCGGGCCGCCGGCGTCCGCCAACATCACCCGGTCGTGGCGTACGACGGCGGTGACGGCTCCATCGCGGCGCGTGTCTGGTGGCTGCTGCGCTGGGCCGGTCACCCGGAGGTGGCGGTGCTGGACGGCGGCTTCGCGGCGTGGGCCGCCGAGGGCCGCCCGGACGGAACG
>NZ_JBFAAX010000484.1:0-4451 GCF_040639995.1 Actinosynnema sp. NPDC023658
GCGACCGCGCCGCGCAGGCCCCGCAACGGGATGCGCCGGCCCGTGGTGGAGGGAGCGGCAGGGGCGGTGGCGGCGGCGCGGGCGGCCAGTTCCCGTTCGACGTCGGCCCGCCGGATCACGCCGCCGGGGCCGGTGCCGGCGATGCGGTCCAGCGCCAGGCCGTTCTCCCGGGCGAGCTGCCGCACCAGCGGGGAGATGACCGCGGGCGCGGCCTTCACCGTCGCCGGCTCGGCGTTCACCGCAGCGTGCCCGGCGCTGACCGCGTCGGGTGCGACCCGTGCCGCGTCGGGCTCGGCCGTTCCGGGCGTCGGAGCCGGCGGTTCGGCACGCAGCACGCGCGTGTTCCGGAGGTCGGACCCCCTGGGGCGGCGGCGTCGGCGCGGGGTGTCGGACGTGCCGTAGCCGATCAGGACGTTGCCGGACCCCTCGGTGGCGGAGTCCCGCGCGCCCACGGTCAGCAGCACCGAACCGACGGCCAGCTTCTCCCCCGGCTCACCGAACCGCGCGCTCACCACGCCCTCGAACGGGCAGGGCACCTCGACGACGGCCTTCGCCGTCTCCACCTCGACCACGGGCTGGTCGATTCTCACCTGGTCCCCGACCGACACCAGCCAGGTGACGATCTCGCCCTCGGTCAGCCCCTCGCCCAGGTCGGGCAGCCGGAAGTCAGGCACCGAAGCCCCCCACGACCTGGTCGTCCCACTGGAGCCGCGCGACGGCGTCCAGGATCCGGTCGACGCCGGGCAGGTGGTGCTCCTCCAGCTTCGGCGGCGGGTAGGGGATGTCGAACCCGGTCACCCGCAGCACCGGCGCGTGCAGGTGGTGGAAGCACCGCTCGGTCACCCTGGCCACGACCTCCGCGCCGTAACCGCCGAACCCGGACGCCTCGTGCACGACCACCGCGCGACCGGTCTTGACCACCGAGGCGCACACCGTCTCGTCGTCGAACGGCGACAACGACCGCAGGTCCACGACCTCGACGTCCCAGCCCTCCTCCTTCGCCGCCTCCGCGGTCTCCAGCGCGGTCGCGACCATCGGCCCGTAGGCGATCAGCGTGACGTCCCGCCCGGTCCGCCGCACCAGCGCCCGGTCGAACCCGACCGAGGTCGCCGGGTCGAGCGAACCCTTGCTCCAGTACCGCCGCTTCGGCTCCAGGAAGATCACCGGGTCCGGCGAGTCGATCGCGTCGCGCAGCAGCCGGTAGGCGTCGTCGGGCGTGCCCGGGGTGACGACGCGCAGCCCCGGCGTGTGCGTGTAGTAGGCCTCCGACGAGTCGCAGTGGTGCTCGACCCCGCCGATGCCGCCACCGTAGGGCACCCGGATCACCACCGGCAGCGACACCCGGCCGCGCGTGCGGTTGCGCATCTTGGCCAGGTGGCTGGTGATCTGCTCGAACGCCGGGTAGGCGAACGCGTCGAACTGCATCTCCACCACGGGCCGCAGGCCGTTCATGGCCATGCCGATCGCGGTGCCGACGATGCCCGACTCCGCCAGGGGCGTGTCGAACACCCGGTCCTCGCCGAACCGGGCGGCCAGCCCGTCGGTCACCCGGAACACGCCGCCGAGCGCGCCGACGTCCTCACCGAACACCAGCACGCCCGGGTCGGCGGCCAGCGCGTCGGCCAGCGCCCGGTTCAACGCCCCCGCCATGGAGAGCTGGGACTCGGCCACGGCGGTCATGCCAGCTCCTCGCGCAGCGCCGCGGCCTGCTCGCGCAGGTGGCGGGGCGTGGTCGCGTAGACGTGCTCGAACAGCTCGTCGGGCGACGGCACGACGTCGGCGTTCATCTTCGCCCGCACGGACGCCGCGAACCGCTCCGCCTCGTCCGCCACCGCCGCGCGGCGGGCGTTGTCCAGCAGTCCCCGCGCCGCGAGGTAGGTCTCCAGCCGGTCCACCGGGTCGCGGTCCAGCCAGGCCGCGACCTCGTCGGACGTGCGGTAGCGGGTGGCGTCGTCGGCGTTGGTGTGCGCCTCGATCCGGTAGGTGATCGCCTCGATCAACGTCGGTCCGCCGGACTCCAGCGCCTCGCGCACCACCGCGTACACCGCGGCCACGTCGTTGCCGTCGACCAGCACGGACGGCACGCCGTACCCGATGCCCTTGTGCGCCAACGAGGGCGCGGCGTTCTGCTTGGACATCGGCACGCTGATCGCGTAGCCGTTGTTCTGCACCAGGAACACCACGGGGGCCTTCCACACGCCCGCGAAGTTCAGCGCCTCGTGCGTGTCGCCCTCGGACGTGGCGCCGTCACCGAGCAGCACGAGCGCCGCGGTGTCCTCGCCCTTGAGCCGGGCCGCGTGCGCGAAGCCGACGGCGTGCAGCGTGTTGGTCGCCAACGGGGTGCACTGGGGGCCGACGCGGTGCTCGTACGGGTCGTAGCCGAGGTGCCAGCCGCCCTGGAGCAGGGTCAGCGTCTCGGCCGGGTCCACACCCCGGGTGACCAGGGCGACGGAGTCGCGGTAGGTCGGGAACAGCCAGTCGGTCGGGCGCAGCGCGAGCACCGAGCCGACCTCGCACGCCTCCTGGCCGCGTGACGACGGGTAGACCGCGAGCCTGCCCTGCTTGGTCAGGGCGGTGGCCTGCGTGTCGAAGCGCCGGCCGACGACCATCCGGCGGTGCAGCTCGACCAGCACGTCGTCGTCGGGCATGACCAGCGGCGAGTCGTCCACCGGCGAGCCGTCCTTGCGCAGCAGCGACAGCGGTTCGTCGCCGGGCAGCAACGTCCGCTCGGGCGCGCGGGTGCGGGCCATGGGCTCCTCCGGTGTCTCAAGGGGCGAGATGGAGGGCATGGTCCGGCTCACACCGGCCAATGTTCCAGATCCGACCCCCGAATCCGGACGAATGGCCGCGCGGGCGGGTTAAAGTCGGCCACATGACGCAGCGGGCTGGACATTCGGCACCACTCGACGCGCTCGACCGGCGCATCGTGGAGGAGCTGCGCGCGGACGGGCGGATGTCCATGCGGGCGCTGGCGGAGAAGCTGCACATCTCGCGCGCGAGCGCCTACTCACGCGTGGAGCGGCTGCACCGCGACGGCGTCATCACCGGCTACTCGGCGGTGGTCGACCCCGAGCGCTACGGCTTCGGCATCTCCGCCTACGTCTACCTCAAGATCAGCCAGCACTCGTGGAAGGCGGTGCGGCAGCGGGTGCTGGAGATCCCCGAGGTGTGGCACGGCGCGCTGGTGTCCGGCGACTACGACCTCGTGCTGCTGGTGCGCGCGCCGGACGCGCACAGCCTCCGCGACCTGGTGCTGTCCCGGTTGCAGACCATGCCGGACGTGACGTCCAGCCACACCGTGCTGGTCCTCGACGAGCTGCCGGCGGACGGCGCCGACCGCGCCGGTCACCAGCCGAAGTTCTGAGTCCAGTAGATCCCGTAGGAACCGCCCCGGGCCATGCCCGCGCCCAACGCCTTGAGCTTGCAGTTCAGGATGTTGGCCCGGTGGCCGGGCGACTCCATCCAGCCCTTGACCACGGCCTCCGGGGTGCGCTGGCCGGCCGCGATGTTCTCCGCGCCCGGCGTGGGGTAGCCGGCGGCCTTGACCCGGTCGACGAAGCTGCGGCCGTCCTTGGAGACGTGGTCGAAGTAGTCCTGGGCGGCCATGTCGGCGCTGTGCGCGCGGGCGGCGGCGGCCAACCGGGCGTCGGCGGCCAGCGCGGGGCAGCCGTTGGCGGACCGTTCGGCGTTGGTCAGCTCGACCACCTTCGCCTCGGCGGCCTCGACCTCGGTCAGGCTCTTGGTCGTCACGGCGGGCGCCGGGGCCGGTTGCCGCACCGGCGGTTGGGCGGCGGGCGGCGGCGCCTCGGTGGTCGTGACCGCCGCCGCCGTCGTCGTCGTGGTGGAGGTGGCGGCCGGTGGTGGCTCGGACGTCGTGGTGCCCGACGTGGAGGAGGACGACGGCGCGGCCGAGGTGGCCGCGGCGAACGGGTCGATGCGGTTACGTCGGTGGTGGACACAGGGATGAACACCGAGCATCCCTCACGTTGTCCACAGTGGAATACATGCACGATCTTCTACGTCACCCGACCGATGTCTCCGCATCAGTGCGGCCTCATCGTGGGATGCATCGCACCGACGCCCGCACGACGACGTGCGGCCCCCACCGGAAGGTGCACCCCGATGATCCACTCAGTCACTGCCGCACACGCGGACGAGACAGGCGCCCGGGCCGAGACCATGGCCAGGTTCCTGCGCGACGTACCCGTCCCCTTCACCCGCGTGCTGTCCTTGTGGGTGGGCTACCGCCTGCGCCGCGACCCCCGGCAACCCGACACCGCGCACCACCTCACCCCCCGACAGGCCCACCTGCTCGGCTTACCGCCGGGCACGGCGGTGACCCGGCGCGAGGGCTACCTGGTGCCCAACCTCGGTGACAACGGCCCCCGCCTCGCCGCGATCACCGCGGTGGTGCACCAACGCGCCCACGGGCTGGACGAACCCGGCCGCGA
>NZ_JBFAAX010000485.1:0-4445 GCF_040639995.1 Actinosynnema sp. NPDC023658
GAAGTCCTCGGGAAGCATGCGCAGCGCTTTCCCCTCCCAATGCATGGAGGTGCCGCCGAGGACTTCGACCTGCAAACCAAGTACGGCCAGGGCCTGAACTGGCCGCTCAGCTATGACGACCTGGAACCCTACTACCGGCAGGCCGAGGCCGAACTGGGCGTAGCCGCCGAAGTCGAGGACCAGGCATACCTGGGAATGTATTTCCCCGAGGGGTACGTGTTCCCGATGCACCGCATGCCGCCGTCCTATCTCGACCAGACGGTCGCCCGAGGCGTGGACGGCATGCGGGTCAACCTGTCGGACGACGATTACACACTCCAGGTACGGAGCTTCCCGCAGGCCCGTAACGGCGTGCCGAACGCCGCGTACGACGGCGGCAAGGGCTTCGTCCCGGTCGGCGCGGTGAGCACGAGTCAGGTGGAAGAAGGCGAGCGCTGCCAGGGCAACACCAACTGCGTCCCGATCTGCCCTGTGCAGGCCAAGTACCACGCGGGAAAGACGCTGGCCAAGGCGCTCCGCAAGGGCAACGTCACGATCGTGACGCAAGCTGTCGCGTCCAAGGTCGAGATCAACGAACTGGACCGACGAGTGACCGGTATTACCATCAAGAACTACCACTCGCTCGACTCCGACAGTTACGAGACGTACACGGTGAAGGGCACCGTCTACATTCTCTGCGCGCACGCCATCGAGAACGCCCGGCTCATGCTGGCCTCCGACATGCAGCGCATGAGCCGCAGCAAGCTGATCGGCTGCAACCTGATGGACCACGCCTACCTGCTGTCCTGGGGCCTGCTGCCCAAGCCGGCCGGCACGATGCGAGGCACGACCTGCACGAGCGGGATCACCGACCTGCGCGGCGGGCGGTTCCGCGGGACCCAGGCCGGATTCGGCGTGGACATCCACAACGACGGCTGGGGGTGGGCAACCGGCTCGCCCTACACGGACCTGGTCGATCTCGTCGACAACAAAGGCCTGCGCGGGCCCGAGCTGCGCAGGACACTCGGGGACCAGATCTCCCGACAGCTCCTGCTGGCCTTCATGATCGACCTGCTGCCCGACCGGAGCAACACGGTCACTGTGGACGACCGGTACAAGGATGCCATCGGCAACTTGAAACCGGTCGTGTCGCTCAAGATCCCGCCCTACACCATGCGGGGCGCCGCGTTCGCCCGCAAGCTCGCGACCGACATCTTCGAGAAGCTCGGCGCTGAGGACAAAACCCATTACGACGAGAAGAGCTACAGCGCTGTCGAGTACGACGGCCAGTGGTACAACATTCTGGGCGGCAACCACCTGGCGGGCACCCACATCATGGGAACCGACCCGACGAACTCGGTGGTCGACCACACCCAGCAGTCGTGGGACCACGACAATCTC
Source organism: Actinosynnema sp. NPDC023658 (assembly GCF_040639995.1). Classification (NCBI taxonomy): domain Bacteria; kingdom Bacillati; phylum Actinomycetota; class Actinomycetes; order Pseudonocardiales; family Pseudonocardiaceae; genus Actinosynnema; species Actinosynnema sp. NPDC023658. The sequence continues at coordinate 1,381 of NZ_JBFAAX010000485.1, forward strand.
TACCTGGTCGGGCCGGGCAGCTTGCCCTCCATCGGGACTTCCAACATCAGCCTGACCATGGCGGCGCTCGCCTTCCGCAGTTCGACCCACATCGCCAGGTACCTGCGTGCCGCCAAGGCGCCGGTCACCGTCGCCAGCTAAGACGGCCGACAGATCGGCGGGTCGCCCGCGACACCGGCCACCGCCACCGCCCGCGATAGGGAGAACATGTCCGTTTCAGAATCCGTGTCCGTTGCAGAACAGGAGCCGTCCCAGGGCTCCATGATCCAGACCATCGAGGAGCTGCACGAGTACCTCTACAAAGGGCTCCAGCTGGAGCATGCAACGCTCCCGCCCTACCTGACCGCCCTCTACTCGCTACACCCCGGGAAGAACTCGGATGCCTGGCACGTCATCAGGGTCGTGGCCGTCGAGGAGATGCTGCACCTCACCCTGGTCGCGAACGTCCTGAACGCCGTGGGCGGGACGCCGAACCTCACCAGGCCCGGCTTCGTGCCGAACTATCCAACGCGCCTGCCGTCCGGCCCGGATTACTTCGAGGTGCATCTCCGACCGTTCTCGCGCGAGGCTCTCGACACGTTCCTGAAGATCGAGAAGCCCGCGCAGGCAGCCAGCGAGAAAGACAGGGTCGTGCCGATGGACTGGGTGGCCCTTGGACTGATGTCCAACGGCTCGGCACCGCCACCGGACACACTGGCGGAACTCGAGGAGTCCGGCGCCATCCTCGGCCTCGTCCCCGGAGAACCCACCCAGCGCTTCGGGAGCATCGGTGAGTTCTACGAGGAGATCGTTCGGGGTATCAACCACCTGGAGGACCAGGCCCGTGAGGCGGGGAGGACGATTTTCACCGGCGATCCCGCTCGCCAGGTGACCTCCGAGTACTTCTACTCGGGTGGCGGCGATGTGATCAAGGTGACGGGGCGGGACACCGCGGTCGCGGCACTCGCCCTCGTCGCGGAGCAGGGTGAAGGGCTGCACGGCGCCATCTTCGACAACCAGGATGAAATCGCCCACTACTACCGGTTCCAGCAACTGGAGTTGGGGAAGTACTACCAGAAGGGCGACGAGCCAGGCGATCCTTCCGGCCCGGCTCTGCACGTCGACTGGGATGCCGTCTATCCGGTGAAGCCGGACATCAAGCTGGCGGACCTCGAAGGAGATCCGGAGGTCCTGGCGGCGGCCAAGGGATTCAACCAGTCGTACGCCACCTTCCTCACCAGTGTCAATCTCGCCTACAACGGTCAGCCCGAGCTGCTGCTCAAGGCGGTTTGGGAAATGTTCAGCATTCGGGACAGCATGAACCGCCTCATCCGCAACCCGCTCACAGGGCATCCGGGGGCGAACGCCGGCCCGACATTCGAGCTCTGACCGTCGAAGGAGGAGGCACCGTGACGCAAGGACCGACCTCTGATGAGAATCTGCGCGAATTCGTGAGGTTCTCTGCCGCTGTGACCGGGTTCAGCGAGTTCGACCTGTGGGGAACCGGTCAAGCCGAGGCGTACTACGAAACAGTCGTGAATCAAGCAGGGCCGGATGCGATCCAGAACGCGATCTCCTCCGACTCCTCTGTCGTCCCCGCCGATCCGCTGGTGCAAAGCATCATCAAGCTTTGGTACGTCGGCGTCTGGTACGGCCCGGAACTGGCGGGACGCATGGACGTGGCGGCCTGGACGGCGCCCGGCCGGAGCGGCGCGAAGCCCGCCGTCCCGGATGACAGCCGGCCCGAGGAAATCCGGAACCGGCAGGCCGTGCCCGGACAACACCAGGCCGGGGAAAGCGGCGCGTACGCCGAAGACGGACGCAAAGCCTTGTTCGTCGTCTCCTCCGAGGCCTACACCGAGGGGCTGTTGTGGCGGGCGATCGGCGCCCACCCATCCGGCGCGAAGGCGCCGGGCTACGGGTCGTGGGTCAATCCTCCCGCATTCGAGAACTACCAGAAGGAGCAAGTGCAATGACCGGCACCGTCCCGAACTTGAGCCGCGACAAGGTATCACTCGGCGTGACGCCGACCCTGTGGTGGAACGACGACTTCCCGCTGATCGACATCGGGATCCCGTTCGAGCAATGCGTGAGCGAGATGGCGCTCGCGGGTTTCCAGGGCTGCAGCGTCGGCCACAAGTACCCGGCCGACCCCGCTGTACTCAAGGCGGCACTCGACCTGCGCGGCCTGAAGGTGTCCGAGCCGTGGGTGAGCACCTACTTCACCATCGGCGACAAGGACCGGACCATCGAAAATTTCCAGAGGCAGCTGGAGTTCCTCGAGAAAGTGGGCGGCCAGGACATCGTGGTCGCAGAGTTCGGGCAGTCGTCGCACCTGCAGCCCATCCCTGTTTTCGAGCACCGCCCCCACTTCACCGAAGACGATTGGGACCTCCTCACCAGCGGGCTCGACGAGATCGGGAAGCTGGCTGCGGATGGCGGGATGCGGCTCTGCTACCACCATCACATGGGCACCGGTGTGCAGACGGCCGAGGACATCGACAGGTTGATGGCGGGCACCAACCCGGACTACGTGCACCTGCTGTTCGACACCGGACATCTCCAGTTCGCGGGCGACGACCCGCTCGAGACCGCGGAGAGGCACAAGCAGCGGATCAAGCACGTTCACCTCAAGAACGTCCGCCAGTCGGTGGCCGAGAAGGTGCGGAGCGACCACCTCTCCTTCCAGGAGGGAATTCTGCAGGGCGTCTTCACCGTGCCCGGGGACTCGGAAGGCACTATCGACTTCGAGCCCATCCTCTCGACGCTGGGGGAAGCCGGCTACGAGGGATGGCTGGTCGTCGAGGCGCGGTTGTAGTCGAGTGCGGCCCGGCCGGGCCCCGCGAACAGCGCGGCGAACGCCATCGCCGCGTACGCCACCTCCAGCTCCACGCCGTTGGGCGCGAGAAAACCGGCCCGGTACTTCAGCGCGATGACGTTGGCCATCACGCCGAGCACGCCGGCCGCCGCCAGGGGCGTGAACAGGCCCATCCGGTGTCGGCCGCCCACCCGGCGGGGCTGGTGCTGCCCGCGGTCGCGCTGGCGCTGCCGGTCACCGGCGTGCTGAGCCAGGTGCTGCGCGAGGC
>NZ_JBFAAX010000486.1:0-4439 GCF_040639995.1 Actinosynnema sp. NPDC023658
TCGCCGTGCGGCAGAAGCTGGCCGGGCTGCAGCTGCGGTCCGGTGGGCCGGTGCTGGAGCTGGTGCGGCCGCTGGTCACCGCCGGTGTCGTCGGGCCGGAGCTGGCGGAGGTGTTCCGGGCGGCGGCCGACGAGGCGCTGGGCGCGGACCCGGCGCTGGCGGCCCGGCTGCTGGCCGCCGTCGGCACGACGGGACCGGACGTGGCCGTGCGGCGCGCGGTGGCCTCGGCCATGGCGGGCGACCTGGACGCGGCACTGCGGCTGGCCGACGGGGTCCTGTCCGGCGGCGACACCGACCACCGCGGCCCGGCGGCGGAGGTGGCCGCGATCGCGTTGGCGCACCGGGGGCAGCTGGCCCGCAGCACCGAGCTGCACCGGTGGTCCCCGAGCGCGACGTCGGCGGCGTTCGCGGTGATCGGCCGGGTCGGCACGGGACGGCTGCCGACCGCGCCGCTGCCCGTCGCACCGCCGACCATGCTCGACGGCGGCGCTTCGCTGATGGCGCAAGGGGTGGTCGAGTCGGTCACCTCGTCCGCGACCACGTCACTGTCCACTTTGGTGCGTGCGGCGGGGTTGCTGGAACCCGCCGGTCGCGCGGTGCTGCTGCCGGACACGCCCGCCGCGCTGGCCGCGCTGGTGGCGTTGCACAGCGGTGAGCCGGGCGTCGCCGAATCGGTGCTGGACCGGGCGATGGCGACGGCGTCCGGCGGTGCGCTGATGGTCGTGCGGCACCGGCTGCTGCGGGCGTGGATCGCGATGCAGCGCGGCAACCTCGTGCAGGCGCGGGAGGTGCTGGTGGCGCTGCGCAAGGCCGGTCGTCCGCTGGAACCGCGGGACTGGCTGTTCGCGGTGGCGCTGGAGATCGGCGTCGCCCGGCGCAACAGCGACCTGGCGACGTTGAAGCGGACGTGGGACCAGGCGTGCGAGGCGGTGCTGCGGCACCCCGTCGACCTGTTCACGTTCCTGCCGCTGGGTGAGTTCGCCACCGCCGCCGCGCGGCTGCGCGACCAGCACCGGCTGGCCCCGCACCTGACCGCGGCGCGGGAGTTGTTGCGGGACCTGGGAGATCCGTGCCTGTGGGCCGTGCCGCTGCACTGGAGCGCGCTGCACGCGGCGATCATCGCGGAGGAGACGTCCGTCGCGGAGGAGCACGCGGCGTCGCTGGCGGCGTGCCGGGATCGGAGCCGGTACGCGGAGGTCGTGTCGACGGCCGCGGAGAGCTGGCTGGACGTGGTGGCGGGCAAGGTGGACGCCGACCGGGTCGAGGAGTCCGCGCGGGGCCTCCAGGCGGTCGGCCAGTGGTGGGACGCGGCCAGGTTGGCCGGTCAGGCCGCGATCCGCACGTCCGACCGCCAGGCGATGGTGCGGCTGCTGGACTGCGCGCGGCTGCTCCAGGGGCGGACCGCCGCGACGACGCGCAAGCAGCCCGAGCCGGCGGTGGAGGCCGACGCGGGCAAGCTCAGCGACCGCGAGCGCGAGGTGGCGGAGCTGGTCGTCGGCGGGCTGACCTACAAGCAGGTGGGCGACCGGCTGTTCATCTCCGCGAAGACGGTGGAGCACCACGTGGCCCGCATCCGGCAGCGCCTGGGCTGCACCAGCCGGGCCGAGCTGCTGGACCAGCTGCGCCGGATCGTCGGCTGACGGGTCGGGAGCCGCCGGACGGCCCCCGACCCGGTGGACGGATCAGTCGCGCCTGCTCGCGTGCAGCAGGATGAGGCCGAGCGCGGCGACGACGAAGTTCTGGAACGCGGCCGACAGCCCGTTCCAGTCCTTCGACTGCCACATGGCGAACCACTCACCGCCGATGGCGATGAACCCGCCGCCGAACAGCAGCGCCTGCATCACCCACCCCGTCGACGACAGCCGGCGTGCCACCTCCTCACGGCCCCGCAGCCAGGCCACCAGGCCGGCGACCAGCGCCAGCGCGGTGACCGCCTCCCACAGGATGATCAGCACGTACACGACGGTCACGGCGATCGGGCTGGTGATCGCCCGCCAGGTCGTGTTCGGCGACCCGAACGTGGTGTCCATCGCCAGCACGTGCTGCACGAACGCGTGGTTGGTCTCGTAGTCGGTGATGTTCCCGAACACCACGAGAGCCATGTAGAGCGCGGTGATCCCGGTCAGCGCCGTGATCGCCGCTCGCGGGCTCCCCACCCGGGCAAGTGAACGCATGTTCTGTAGAACGTAGTCAGGATCCACCGGAAGTCCATGAGAGGAATTCACATGACCGGGCGTCCCATCGACCCGGCCCTGGGCCTGGACCTGGTGCCGGAGCGGACCCTGCGCCGCAGGTCGGCGTCCGTGACGGTGCTCGTGCCCGCGCACGACGAGGCCGCCACGGTGGCCGAGGTCGTCGCCCAGGCCCGATGCGGTCTGGACCACCTGGAGGTTCGGGGTGAGGTGGTCGTCAGCGCCAGCGGCTGCACCGACGACACCGCGGGCGTGGCGCGCGCCGCGGGCGCCACCGTGGTCGAGTCGCCCGCCGGCAAGGGCAACGCGATCGTCCACGGCCTGCGTGCCGCGACCGGTGACGTGGTCTGCCTGGTCGACGGCGACCTGCGCTACTTCGGCGAGCGGACCCTGGTGGAGCTGCTGGTGCGGCCGATCCTCGACGGCCTGGCCGACGTGACGGTCTCCGACCTGTACTGGCGGCCGGTGTACCCGCAGCTGTGGCTGCACGGCTTCTTCGCCCCGCTGGCCGGACGGCTGTTCCCGGAGCTCCTGCCCAAGGTCGGCGCGACGCCGTGGTCCGGCCAACGCGCGGCGCTGCGCGAGCTGTGGCCCGCCGAGCTGCCGGAGGGCTTCACCTGCGACCTCGCCCTGCTGCTGCACTGGAACCGGCACGCGAGCCGGATGCGGCCCGTGCTGGCCGACGACTGGACGAACCCCCAGCGGCCCAAGCCGGAGCTGCTGCGGCAGGAGTTCGAGCTGGTCGTCGAGCACGCCGTCGCGGAGGGCCGGCCGGTCGACGTGCCGCGGCTGCGCGAGTGGTTCGACCGCGCCCACGACCTGATGGCCGCCTACCGGCCGGACGTCGACGACCCGCGCCGCTTCGAGCTCGACCTGCTCGACGGCTCGCTCCGGGCCCTCGACCGGTCACCGCGCGGCGGTCACGGGCAGGGCGGCTCGTAGTCCAGCTGCGGCAGGTGCTCGCGCCACCGCTGCTCCGGCAGCACGCCCTTGGTCTTGGTGCAGATCCGCCCGATCACGTGCTGCAGGTCGAGGTCCCACACCCGGACCGTGCTGTCGGAGCTGGTGGACGCGATCCGCTTGCCGTCCGGGCTGAACGCGACGTCCCGCAACCTGCCCTCGTGCCCGGTCAGCACCTGGCCGAGCGCGGTGGGGTGCCCCAGGTCCCGCACGTCCCACAGCCGGATGGTGCGGTCCTCGCCGCCGCTGGCCAGCGTCTGCCCGTCCGGGCTGAACGCCACCGTCACGGCGGCCTCGACGTGCCCGGTCAGCGGCGAGCCGACGGGCTTGGCCCGCTGCGGCACGGTCAGGTCCCACAGCCGGATCGTCCGGTCGTCGCTGGCGGTGGCGAGGGTCAGGCCGTCGGGGCTGATGTCGCCCGCGCGCACCGCCTGGCTGTGCCCGGTCAGCGGCTGGCCGAGCGGCTGGGCGGCGGCCGGGTCGCCCACGTTCCACAGCCGCACGGTCTTGTCCGCGCTCGCCGTGACCAGCGTCCGGCCGTCCGGGGTGAACCCGACGTAGTGCACGTACTCGGTGTGGCCGACGAGCGGGCGCCCCAGCGGTTCCGGGTGCGCCGGGTCGGTCAGGTCCCACAGCTGCACGGAGTAGTCGTCGGAGCCGGTCGCCAGCACCTTGCCGTCGTGCCGGAACGCCACCGGCGAGCTGTAGCGGGTGCCCACCTCGATCGGCTCGCCCAGCGGTCGCGGCTGGTGCGGGTCGGTGAAGTCCCACAACCGCACCATGTTGTCGCTCACGCTGGCCAGCGTCCTCCCGTCGTCGCTCAGCGCGATCGACCACACGCCCGCGCCGTGCGACAGGACGGCGGTCGACGTCGGGGCGTCCGGGTCGCTGGTGTCCCACACCCGGATCGACTCGTCCTCGCTGCCCGACACGAGGTGGTGGCCGTCGGGCGTGAAGCGGGGGCCGATGGTGCGCTCCGAGTGCCCCACGAGCACCCCGGACGGCATCGACCACAGCCGCACCAGGGAGTCGAGGCCGCCGGTCGCCACGGTCCGGCCGTCCGGGCTGAACGACACCGCGTAGACGGTGCCGCTGCGCCCGGCCAGCGGACGGCCCAGCGGCAGCGGGTGCGCCGGGTCGACGACGTTCCACATGCGCGTGTAGCCGTCGCCGGCCGCCGACGCGAGCACCCGGCCGTCCGGGCTGAACGCCACCGACCACACGCCCTCGGTGTGGTCGGTCAGCGGACGGCCCAGCGGTCGGGTCGCGGCCGGGTCCGACACGTCG
>NZ_JBFAAX010000487.1:0-4429 GCF_040639995.1 Actinosynnema sp. NPDC023658
GAACTCGAGTGCGGGACTGGCGCGGCGGGTCGCCGCGACGCTGGCGGGGGCACCACAACCCGTTCCGGGCTGAGCCGCGCGCCCGCTCCGGCGTGGACCGGCTCGCCGCGGACGAGCTGCCGCAGGGCGGCGGCGATCCGGGCCGACGGCGAGCCGGTGCCGTAGGGGGAGGGGATGTGCTCCAGGCGTTCCCGGTGGCCGGGCACGTCGTCCAGCCACCGCAGCACCTCCGCGCACACCCTCGGCCCCGGCGGCACCAGCGTGCCGAACGTGCCCTCGATCTCCGGGCGCTCGGTGCTGCGGCGCACCACGACCACCGGTCGCTTGAGGACGCTGACCTCCTCCTGGATGCCGCCGGAGTCGGACACCACCACGGCGGCGCACCGGGCCAGCGCCAGGAACGCCGGGTACGCCTGCGGTTCCACCACCTTGAGCCGGCGCAGGAGGGCGGTGAGCCCGAAGCCCTCGACCCGCTTGGCCGTGCGGGGGTGCAGCGGCAGCACCACCGGCAGCGGCAGGCGGTTCAGCTCCCGCAGGATGACCTCCAGGTTGACCGGGTCGTCCACGTTCTCCGGCCGGTGCACGGTGGCCAGCACGTAACCGTCGCGGTCCAGCTCGTGCGCGGCCAGGACGACGGCTTCCTCGTCGCGGCCGGGCAGCGCCGTCACGAGCGCCTCGACCACCGTGTTGCCGGTGATCGCGATGCGCTCCTCGGGGACGCTCTCCGCGAGCAGGTTGGTGCGGTTGAGCGGAGTCGGGGCGCAGCACAGGTCAGCGAGGTGGTCGATGGCCACCCGGTTGTGCTCCTCGGGCATCGCGCGGTCGAAGCTGCGCAGGCCCGCTTCCACGTGCACCAGCGGCACGTCGCCGGCGTTGGCGGCCAACGCGCCCGCGAGCGCGGACGTCGTGTCGCCCTGCACGATCACGGCCCTGGTGGGGTGCCGGGCGAGCACCTCGTCCACCGCGGCGACGGCGGCGCCGAGCTGCGTGCCGCGCCGGCCGCCACCGCCCACGGACAGCTCGTGGAACCGCCCGGGGCGGCCGATGTCCTGCCGGATCCGGTGGTACATCGCGGTGTCGTAGTGCTGTCCGGTGTAGACGACGGTGGCCTCGGCGCCCAGCACGCGGATCAGCGGGGCGAGCTTGATCAGCTCCGGCCTCGTGCCGCACACCATCGTGACGGTGCCGGGAACTGCCTGGTCCATCGGACACACCTCCAGTCGCGGAAGACGCGCACCCGGGGCGCGATCGCGGTGAAGGTTAGAGTCCCGGCGGTCGATTTCCCTTGCGCCTCAGTCGATCGAGTGAAATCGATCGGTTCCGCTGCCGAGTTGTCGAGGTGGGCCACTAGGTTGATGAGTGGATCACTCCGACGATCGGGACGGGTTCGAGGAAGAATGTTGCGAAGACACGCGGTCCTGCCCGCCACGGCCGTGCTCGTGGCGGTGCTGGTGGGGCCGTCGCACGCGCAGGCGAGCGGTACGGAGCTGCTGCCCGACCTCCGGCAGGCGCCGGTGGGGTGCAGCGGTGGCTCCACCGACAAGGTGTCCGCCTGTGCCGACTGGGACGTGTGCCCGGTCGCGGACCCGGCGGCGCCGAGCGGTGAGTGCGTGCGGGCGGCCCCGATCGGGGCGGTGCGGTTGCGGTTCACCACATCGGCGGAGAACGTGGGGGACGGGCCGCTGCTGATCCACGGCCGCCGGGACACGACCGGGCAGGCGGAGATGACGGCGCGGCAGGCGCTCCAGTCCGCTGTGGACGGTTCGATTCCGATGTCGTACGACGAGGCGCAGCACCCCGTCCCGGCCACCCTGTACTACGAGCCGGCGGCCGCGCACCAGCACTGGCACCTGCTCGGCTTCGAGCACTTCCAGCTCCGCACGCCGTCGGGCGCCGCGGTGGTGTCCGACCGGAAGAACGGGTTCTGCCTGGGCGACCGGTACGCGACGAACGACCGCCTGCCGAACCGGCCGATCGGGCAGGACGACCCGCAGGGCAGGTTGGCGGAGGTGCTGCGGAAGAACCGGTGCGGCCACCACGCGCCGGAGTCGTTGAGCGTGGTGCAGGGCATCTCGGTGGGGTCCGGCGACGACTACCTGTACACGGTCGACTTCCAGTGGTTGGACATCACGAGGGTGCCGTCCGGCGTGTACGACGTGGTGAACGTCGTCAACGGCGACCGGACGCTGGTGGAGAAGTCGTACGCGAACAACGCCTCGTCCATGGCGATCTCGGTGCGCTGGCCGGGCGGCGCGGTCGACCCGCCGGCGACCATCACCCAACCGCCCCAGGTGAGGGTGTTGCGCAACTGCCCCGGCACGGAGAGCTGCGCGAACTTGCGCAGGTGATCGGCGGCAGCCCGCCGGGGTGGCGGGGCCGATCACGGGCAGTGCGTGGTGGCGCACGCACCGCTGGTGGTCGGGGCGTGACCGTGTCGCGCGTTTGGTGGAGTGGTCCTGCGGGAATTCGGCAGGCGTCCGGACCGGTGACCCGAAGGGTGGGGCCATGTCGTTGGCCACCGAGCAGTCATTGGCCACCGAGAACCGCGTTCTCGCAGGTCGCTACCAGCTGGTGGGAAAGCTCGGCGCAGGCGGTGTGGCCGAGGTCCACCGGGGGTGGGACGTGCTGCTCCGGCGGTTCGTGGCGGTCAAGGCGTTCGAGGGCCTCGACGACGCCGTGGACTCCCGCCGGTTCGACAACGAGGTCCGGACGCTGGCCGCCCTGTCGCACCCCGGCGTGCTGTCGGTCTACGACGTGGGCACGTGCGGCCGGACGTCGTTCGTCGTCATGCAGCTGGTCGAGGGCACGACGCTGCGCGACCGGCTGCTGGACGGCACGTTCACGCCGGCCCAGGTCCGCGCGCTCGGCCACCAGCTCGCGGACACCCTCGCCCACGTGCACGACAACCGGATCGTGCACCGCGACGTGAAGCCGTCCAACGTCCTGCTCGACGGCTCTGACACGGCCTACCTGGCGGACTTCGGACTGGCCCGCTCGGTGGAGGCGACCAGGACCACGAACAACCACCAGGTCGTCGGCACCGCCGCCTACCTGGCCCCGGAGCAGGTGCGGGGCGACGAGGTCGGCCCGGCGGCGGACGTCTACGCGCTGGGCCTGGTGCTGCTGGAGTGCCTCACCGGCTACCGCGAGTACCAGGGCAACCGGGTGGAGGCGGCCGTCGCTCGGCTGCGCCGCCCGCCGGAGATCCCGCACGACGTGCCCACCGGTCTGGCCCGCCTGATCAAGGCCATGACCTGCCTGACGCCCCACCGCCGCCCCACGGCGGCCCAGTGCGCGGACAAGCTGCGCTCCGCCCTGCCGGTCGACCGCCTGCTGTGCGCTCCCCGGACCGCCTCCACCGGCCCGCTCGCCACCGAACGCCTCCACGCCTGACCTGGGTCCGATCGGGATCGGGGGCAGCACGGTCGCTTCAGGTCGAGGCGGATCAGGTCAGGGTGGCCAGGAACCGTTCCACCGCGTCCGTGAACTCCTCCGGCCGTTCGAGGTTCGGCAGGTGTCCCGCGCCGGGGATCACGACGAGCGCCGCGCCGGGGATGGTCGAGTGCATCCGCTGCGCCACGGCGACCGGCGTGTACTCGTCCTCCTCACCGACGACCACCAGCGCCGGCACGGCGGTGCGGGCCAGGGAGTCCAGGTAGTCCGGCCGTTCGGCACGTCCCCGCAGGGCCGCCGCGGCTCCTTCCGGCGCGGTGCCCCGCATCATCCGCAGCACGTGGTCCGCGACGTCGGGCAGCGCGCGGACGTTGTGGGGCGAGATCATCTTGTCCAGCACCTCGTCCGCGTACGGGCCCATGCCCTCGCGGAGCAACCGCTCCGCCGTCTCGCGGCGCAGCGCGCGCGCTTCCGGCGCATCCGCCTCCGCGAAGGTGTCCGCCAGGACGAGTGCACGGACGCGTGACGGGTGGGTGCGGTGCAATTCCATGACGATCTGGCCGCCCATGGACAACCCGCACAGGACGACTTGGTCCAGCCCGAGGCGGTCCAGGAGGCCGATCAGGTCCTGCGCGAACACGCTCAGCGGCGTCTTGCCGGGCACCACCGTCGTCTCGCCGTACCCGCGCAGGTCAGGAGCGATGACCCGGTACCGGGAACTGAGGCGCTCCACCTGCGGTCGCCACATCGAGCGGTCGAACGGGTGGCCGTGCACCAGCACGACCGGGATGCCCTCGCCCTTGTCGTCGTAGGCGATGTCGATGTCGTTCACGCGCATGCGTCCCCCAGGTCCGTTGACGTCAGCAGCGTAGGAACGCCACCATGCTCGGTGCAATGAAAACAATGCTCTCGGTGCAATGTGGGGTGGACGCGTGGCGGACTACCGGCTGATCGCGGACCGGCTGGCCGCCGACATCGGGGCCGGTCGGCTGAAGCCGGGCGACCGCCTGCCGCCGCAACGCGCGTTCGCCCGGCG
>NZ_JBFAAX010000488.1:0-4425 GCF_040639995.1 Actinosynnema sp. NPDC023658
GCCGCTCGTCGTGGTGCGTGGTCAGAGCCTGCCCGCGCCGGAACCCGCCATGACGGATGACTTCACCGTGCCGACGGCGTCGGTCAGGGAGTTGTTCCACGCCACCAGACGGCCCGGGTCGGAGTCCGCGTAACCGCTCGCGGACCAGCACGCCTTGGCTTCGCGGGTCGGCGTAGTCGGGGTCGTCATGTACAGCAAACCCGTGTTGCGCCCCCTCCAGTTCGATCGGTTGGTGGTCGCAGGTCATCTGACGATCGGCTGCTCGGGACGACTCAACGGAGATGAAGGTGTCCTCGGCGCCGTGGGCGATGAGGATCAGGGCGACGACGTCCGCCAAGGCCGCCCGCAGCTGAAGCCAGACACCTCGTTGAGCATCGGCAGACAAGCCGGAAGGTTGGCGAGTGGCCAACGTAGCCCTGTTGGAGCAGCTGCCGCCCGGCCTTGTCAGGCCATGCCCCCGTTCGTCTCGGCAAGAGATTGCTTATCCGCCCATACAGCTATAATTGATCATGTAATGGGGGACTGCCATGCGAGTTGGATACGAACGGCTGTCCAAAGACCGCTCCCTGTGAGGCTGTTCATGCCGATAACCTCATCTATGCAGGTGAGAAACGTGAGCAGGCCAACATGCTCGGTCAGCCCATAGAGTGCTGGTGATCCACGGTCTCGTCAACCGACGGGCATGATGACCGGCTGTGCTGCTCCGACTGGCCTACCCGGGCATGACAACGCCTTCGCACTGCTGCGCATGCTGCCCCTGAGCGACCGGGATAAAGACACGGAGATCCTGGCGCTCCGGCACCAGATCACCGTCCTGGAACACCAACTCGGAGAAGCCCGCCCACGGTTCTCCCTCGCCGACCGGGCATTCCTCGCGATTGCTGCACCGACTCCCGGTCGCCACGCTTCGTCGGCTCCGACTACTGGTGCGCCCGGAGACAGTTCTGCGCGGGCACCGAGACCTCCTTGCCCGCCGCCACGCAGCCAGATCTCGTCCCGAGCGGCCCGGCCGACCACGGACCATCCGCTCCATCCGCCTTCTCGTGCTGCGACTGGCACGGGAGAACCCCACCTGGGGCCACCGCCGCATCCACGGCGAACTCTTCGTCCGGGCATCAGAGTCGCCGCATCCACCGTCTGGCAGATCCCCGAGGACACCGGAATCGACCCGGCACCCGAACGCACCACCTGACCTGGGCGACGTTCCTTCGCTCGCAAGCCGACGCCCTCCTGGCCTGCGACTTCTTCGAGATCTCCATGGTGAGCGGTGCCCGCCTGCACGTACTCGCGGTCATCGAACACACCAGCCGCCGGATCCGCATCGGAGTCGGAGCAGCGCGGATCGCCACCAGATCAGCCGCAGGCGCCACCGGACGGCATCGACGCAGCAGGAGAGGCTGTGCCCCACTCCAACGCTGAACCGCGCAGGACGATCGCCGGTCCGAGAAGCAAAGCCTGGAAGCAACTCGCGGCCGACGTGCCGAGCGTGAAGCCTCCGCATACAGGCGGTTTGTCGTTGAAGAGCTGAACAGCCGGACCCGGCACGGCTGCGACTGCCCGTGCGGGGCACAAGACACTCACAGCAGCGAGTGCGGGAACCCTTTCGGAAGAGGACGGTTGAACATTACCCGTCTGATCGAGTGGCAATAATTCACCTGTTTGAGTCAAATCAGGTCACCAATATGTCAACACCGTACCCTTCCGCCGTCCAGACCGTTCGGATGCGAGCCGCCGTCGACCAACCGGTATCCGGGCCGCAGACGCCCACGCAGATACACGGCGGGCACGTGGACCTCTCCAGGCCGACATCTTCCCACCACACACTTCCGTCCAGGATGACGGCACACGAAGGGCGGTGTCGGACGCTCCCCTGTGGCGCTAATGTTCGGCACCGGGAGGTGGGCCCGATGTTCCGAACATTCCTCGTCGCCGCCGTCACCGCCGCGCTGCTGACGCCCGGCGCACAGGCGGACGCGGTCCCTTCGAGCGCGGACCTCTCGGTCGACCTGACCGCCGTCACGGCCATGCTCCTGCCGGTGGTGGACTACCGCGTATCCGTGACCAACCACGGACCCCAGCCGCTCACCTCCGCCACGGTCGTTGTCACACTGGACCCCCGCAGCGCGACCACCACGGCGCCCTGCGTCTTCGACAACGCGACACTCACGTGCTCGTTCGGCCCGCTGGCCCCGGGCGCGACCGCGACCCTGACAAACCGGGTCCACTTCGACGTCTTGTACACCGAGGCAACCCTCGACGCCACCGCGACCAGGACCACGAGCACTCCCACGGATCCCAACGCCGGCAACGACACCGACACCGCACGCTGCCGCCACGAGAGCGAACAAATCGGCTTTCCACCGTGGCCGTACTACATGCGCTGTTGAGTGATCAGTTCAGAATGAGCTGGCGTGTCGACTTGCCGACACTGCAAGGTCTTCCAAGATCGCCCTGTGCGCGAGGAGATCCTGACCGATGAACGCCGGCATCGGCTTGAGCCGCTGATTCCTGTACGCCCCAGGCGCTTCCGTCACCTGGGGCGCAGGCGTGCTGATGCCCGGCGGCGCTGGAGGATGTCCTGCCGCCTGTTCCGACCGGCCCACCATGGCGATGTTCGGACCTGGTTGGCGGGCTGTTGACCATGAGCTGCGAGAACCGAAAGCCTGCCCGTGCCCGCCCGGAATGTCGACCCGTCGAGTCCGGCGTGACTAGTGCTGCGTCACGCAACCTCGGCTGGGTAATGGGTCCAGGTTCGGATGGGTGAGTCGGTGGCGAAGCCGGTCTTGGGTCTGGCTCGGGCGTTGCGCCAGCGATGGAGGCGGCGATGGCGGCGTTCTGTTCGGTGGAGACATGCTCGCCGCTGAGAACGGCTGGCATCCCGAGCCGATCAGACGACTGCGTGGCCACGAACAGTTCCAGGGACTCGACCGCTCCGCCGACCACACCTTCCACCGCTACCAGATGCTCGGCCCCGCCGCCGACCTCCCGTGGGACTGGATCACCGACTGGTCGGCCATCGGCAGCGTCGACGAGTGCGTCGCGTCCCTGCAACGATTCCGCGACGCGGGCGCCGACGAGGTCGCCACCTACGGCTCGACACCGACGCGGAACGCCGCGCTGATCGCTGCCCGGCGCCACCGGGACCGGACATGACAGGGGTTGAGAAGCCCGCCGACCGAGAGCAGCGCTCTGCCCAGCCCGCGCCGGAGCACCTACGGATGATGCGCCGTCGGCCAGGCGGGCCCGCCGCGGATCTGATCGCCGAGACGCCGGACGACCTGACACCCGAATGGTTCACCGAAGTGCTGCGCGCAGGGGGACGATCGGGCCCCATACGGGCGTCACGTCGGTCGACGTCCAACAGATCGGCACCGGCCAGCTCGGTGCGGTGACGCGCGCGGCCCTGGAGTACGACCACACCGCGGCCGGTCCCGCCTCGCTCATCGTCAAGCTGCCCTCGTCCGACGAGGGCAGCCGCGCCATGGGCGTGGCGATGGGCGTCTACCGCTCCGAGGTGCGCTTCTACGAGCAGATCGCGCCGCTCGTCGACCTGCGTACACCCGTGCTCCACCGGGGTGCGTTGGACGAGGAGACCGGGCGCTTCACGCTCGTCCTCGAAGACCTCTCGCCCCGAGCCGACGCCGGCGACATATGTTGGCATGGGCGACGGCCGATCAGGCGTCCCTGGCGATCCGGTCACTCGTGGCGCTGCGAAACCCGCTGTGGGACGACCCCCGCCTGCGCCGGAGCCGGCCGACCTCGGCAGCACGCGCAGGCTGTTCGGCGCGGTGCCCGCGGCGGTCGAGAAGTTCAAGCAGCGTTTCGGGGACCGGATCGAACCGCACCACACGGCCCTGGTCGAAACCCTCGCACCGCGAGCGCCCGAGATCGTCGACGCGGTCTGGAAGCCGCCGTTCGTCGTCGGCCACGGCGACTACCTTCTGGACAACATGCTGTTCGGCAGAGCGCCTTCAGCACCGCCGCTGACGGTCATCGAGTGGCAGACCACGTGCCTGGCCCCGCCGGGCCTGGACATCGCCGTCTTCCTCGGACCGAGCGTGGACACCGAAACGCGTCGCGCGACCGAGCGGGCACTGCTGGAGGAGTACGTCGACGAGCTCGCGGAGGCAGGCGTGCGGAACTTCGGACGCACCGACGCCTGGAACAGCTACCGCGCGGCATCGCTGTCCCCCTTCCTCTTGACCGTCTTCGCGTCGGTCACCCTCGAACAGACCGAGCGCGGTGACGCCACGTGGACGCAACTGCTGCGATGCGCCGCAGAACTGGTCTCCGGCACCGAGGCCGCACGCCTGCTTCGGTGACTGGGATGTCGTCGACCGGGAACAGGGGACACGACTCACAACGCCACGGGGACTGCGGCAGTGCTGATCAGGTGCTCGCCGATGGGTTCGTCGTCCATTGTGT
>NZ_JBFAAX010000489.1:0-4424 GCF_040639995.1 Actinosynnema sp. NPDC023658
GGGTCGCCGCCGCACACAAAGCGGTGCTCGACGCCCTGTTCTCCGAGTTCGTCCCGGTGCTGCACCGCTGTCTCGTCGACCTGGTCGCCCTGCTGGACCTGCGCGCGGACAGCCCCGACCACGGGCAGCGCGGTCACGCCGACCTGGTCGCCGCCGTGGTCGCGGGTGACGCCGACACCGCGGGCCGCGTCCTGCGCGAGGAACTGCGCCGCACCCTCGACCTGATCACCTCGGGCTGACGCGCGGACGCCGTTCGGCGGCCCCACCCGGCCGGCGGACGCCTCAGCCGCGCCCGGGCGACACGGGCAGCGCCGCCGAGGCGAGCAGCGCCAGCTTGTCGGCGTCGCCGGTCGCCCGGTCGGGGTGGAAGACGACGAGCATCATGCCGTCGGTGCCGGTGATGTGCAGCTTCTGCCTGGTCAACCGCAGCTCACCGACCTGCGGGTGCAGGAACGGCACGACCACCGCGCCCTCGCGCGGGCGCACGTCGTGACGGGCCCACAGCTGCCGGAACAGCGGGCTGGCCAGCGAGAGCTCCCCGACGAGCTCGACGAAGCGCGGGTCGTCGGTGCCGGTGCCGACGGTGCTGCGGAAGGAGGCGACCAGCACCGCCGCGGACGCCTCCCAGTCAGGCCACATCGCCTGCTCCTCGGGGTCGAGGAACACGTCGCGCAGCCGGTTCGCGCCGGCGACCAGGCGTGGCGA
This sequence comes from Actinosynnema sp. NPDC023658, assembly GCF_040639995.1. Lineage (NCBI taxonomy): Bacteria > Bacillati > Actinomycetota > Actinomycetes > Pseudonocardiales > Pseudonocardiaceae > Actinosynnema > Actinosynnema sp. NPDC023658. The sequence continues at coordinate 706 of NZ_JBFAAX010000489.1, forward strand.
CAGGGCCGTGGCCAGCGGGTTGGCGACGAGGACGTCCAGGTAGCGGCTCTCGACGAAGGCGGGGAACGGCAGCACCGCCACGAACTCGGCGGTGCTGGGCGGGACGGTCTGCCCGCGGGGACGCCGACGCCGCGGCTTGTCGGCGGCGAGGCCCAGCAGGTAGTCCCGGGCGCTGTCCTCCAGCCGCAGGACGCGGGCGAGGGACTCCAGCACCTGGACCGACGGACTGCGGTCGCGGCCGCGTTCGAGGCGCAGGTAGTAGTCGGCGCTGATGCCGGCCAGCATGGCGACCTCCTCGCGGCGCAGGCCCGGCACCCGACGCACGCCCGTGACGGGAACGCCCGCCTGCTCCGGGGTGACGAGCTGGCGGCGGGCGCGCAGGAAGTCGCCCAGTCGATTCGGCTCTTCGGTCACGACTCCACCCTAGGCGCGCTCCCGCGCCGGTGAGGGGCCCTGTCGGACCCCCGGCTGAGGGGAGCACTCCCTGTGCCGGACATCCGGCCGGAAGGTGGTCGTGGACGTTCCCACGATTCGAGGTGGACCAGATGGCAAACCAGCGTGTCCTCGTCACCGGCGGTTCCGGGTTCATCGCCGGCCACATCATCCTGCGGCTGCTCGACCAGGGCTACCAGGTGCGCACGACCGTGCGGTCACCGCAACGGGAAGCCGCGGTGCGCGCGGTCCTGGCCGAGGCGGGCGCGGTCCGCGGCGACGCGCTGAGCTTCGCGGTCGCGGACCTCCTCGACGACGCCGGTTGGGCCGACGCCGTCGCCGGCTGCGACTACGTCCTGCACGTGGCGTCCCCGGTGCACACCGGGAACCCGGCGGACGAGTCGGAGGTGATCGCCCCGGCGCGCGAGGGCACGGTGCGCGTGCTGCGGGCCGCTCGGGACGCCGGCGTCGGACGGGTCGTGCTCACCTCCGCCTTCCACGCCGTCAGCTGGGGTCACCCGCGCCGGGACCGGGCGTTCACCGAAGAGGACTGGACGATCCTCGACGGGCCCGGCGTCGACGCGTACGCCAAGAGCAAGACGCTGGCCGAGCGCGACGCCTGGGACTTCGTCGCCCGCGAGGGCAGGGGCCTGGAGCTGGTCGTCCTCTGCCCCGTGGCCGTCGTCGGACCGGTGATGGGCCGGGACGTCTCCGGCGCCAACCACGTCGTCCGGCGCATCCTCGGCGGTGGCATGCCCGGCTACCCCGACATCCACATCCCGTTCGTCGACGTGCGCGACGTCGCCGCCGCGCACGTGCGCGCCATGACCGCACCGGGTGCCGCGGGTGGCCGCTTCCTGCTCGCCGGCGGCCCGGCGGTCCCGCTGAAGCAGGTCGGTGACCTCCTCCGGGCCCGTCTCGGCGCCGAGGCCGACCGGGTGCCGACCCGCACCATCCCGAACATCGTCGTCCGCTTGGGAGCGCTGGTCAACCGCGAGTTCCGCCCGCTCGTCCACGACCTCGGCCGCGCCAAGAGGGTCTCCACCGAGAAGGCCCGCGAGGTGCTGGGCTGGCAGCCCCGCCAGGCCGACGACGCCATCCTCGCCGCCGCCCGGACCATGCTCGCGAAGGACCTGGTCGCGAAGTGACCCCGCCGTCCGCGGCGACCCCTCCCGCGTTGTCGGCACCGGGGGTGATCGCGTGGCGCTCGCCCGGGTGCGGTTCGGCGCGGCCGGCAGGCTAGTTTGCCGGGGTGAGCCTCCTCGATGACGTGGCCGAGCGCGACGGCCGGCGCTGCTGGGTGTGCGACGAACCGGTCGACCTCGCCATGTCCGTGAACGACCCGCGAGGACCCAGCGTCGACAGCCGGACCACCGACCGCAAGGCCAAGGTCCCCGAACGGCTCGCCCACCGCGGCTGCAACACCCGCAAGGGCGCGGTCAAGGTGGTCATCCCCTGGCCGGACCACCTGCACGTGGCCGAACCCGCGCCCCTGATCACCGTCGCCGGCAGGCTCGAGCGCAAGGGCGGGCGCGAGATGGTGGCCCGCTGCCCCACCGAGCAGGACGCCCGGCAAGCGGCCGACTGGCTGGTCGACCGGTTCTCGCGGCTGGTGCCGGGCCTGCCGGTGAGCGCCGACGTCGAGGCGGGCGGCGGCCAGTACCTCGTGATCCTCTCCACCGGCCGCCGCTGACCGAGGACCGCCCCGGACGGCGAACGCCGCCGTGATCGGCCGGGATCCTCGGTCCCGGCCGGGATCGATGTCCCGGCCGGGATTCGTCGGGAAGGGCTAGTAGCTCGCGGGGCGGAAGCCGCTCCAGCCGGTGCCGACCTGCTGTCCGGTGGCGAAGGTGCCGTTGCTGGTGCTGTCGCGGTCGCCCAAGCCGGTCCAGCGCCACAGGGTCGCGTCACTGGTGCGCACCGCGACGATGTCCGCCTTGGCGTCGCCGTTCACATCCATGACGTTCAACCCGGTGAAGGCTCCCCACCCGGAGCCGACCTGTCGACCGGACGAGAACGTGCCGTTGCCGTTGCCCTCCCAGAACCACAGCTGGCCGCTCGCGTTCGTCGCCCACAGGTCGCCGTCACCGTCGCCGTCGGCGTCCCCGCCCGCGAACTCCGGGTACGTCGTCCAGCCCCCGCCGACGGCCACGCGCTGGTGGAACGCACCGGCGCCCGCGCCGGGGTACCAGTACAGGTAGCCGCCGTCGCGCGCGACGATGTCGGCCTTGTTGTCACCGTTGACGTCCATCACCGCGAACCACTCGATCGCCTGCCAGCCCGCGCCGGTGTTGTCCAGCTCGGAGAAGGTGCCGCGGCCGGAGTTGTGCCAGTAGTGCAGCGCACCGCCGGTGTCCGTCGCGATGATGTCCGCGAAGCCGTCGGCGTTGGTGTCACCGACCCCGATGCGGTTGTACGCGGAGGACCAGCCCGGCCCGACCACGCTGGAGCCGCCGAACGTCCCGGTGGACGTGCCGGGGTACAGGTGCATCACGTTGTCGGGGCCGACCGCGAGCAGGTCGTCGTACCTGTCGCCGTTCACGCTCTCGGCGGCGAGGCTGCGGGCGGCGGTCCACCAGGTCGTCTGCTTGCGCGCCCCCGCCCAGCTGAAGCTGAAGTGGATGTGGTCCGTGTGCGGGTTGTCCCCGCTGTAGGACTGCCAGCCCGAGGACGCCTCGTAAGCCCTCCAGATCCGCTTGTTCCAGATGATGTACATGAGGCCGAAGCGGCGGGCCAGCGCGTGCGCGTTGCCGTACTGGTCGGTGGCGAGCAGCCAGTCGATCACGTCGTTGGCCTGTGCCACCTGGGAGGAGTCACCGACGTTGAACGGGTAGTCGAGTGCGCGGCCCTCCTTGTGCTCGCTGGTCCCGCCGCTGTCGCAGGCGCGGACGATGCCGAGGTCGCTGCGCCCGTACTCGGTGCGCAGCAGGTCGCGGAACCCGACGACGCCCGGCTTGGCGGTCGGGTCGCACGTGGTCTGCCCCACGTACGAGGCGTAGTTGTCGATCGTCGGGCCGAACGACGGTGTCGGCGGTGCCGCCAACGCGGCCGGCGTGAGCACCGCCATCGTCATCACGGCAGCGCCGAGCACAGCGAGGAACCTCTTCACCGGTGATCTCCCTGTCGGTTGTCGGGCCGATGGCCGCGGGGACCTCTCCGCCACCGCGGTGTGCGGCCCTGGAAGTGCATGTCCGTTCGGGCGGCAGCGGGCGGAGCCGGGCGTGGCTCGGCCACCGCTATCGCGACGTCCGCGGCGCAGGCCGGTGTGAGGCGGCGGGCGTGCCCGC
>NZ_JBFAAX010000490.1:0-4424 GCF_040639995.1 Actinosynnema sp. NPDC023658
GGCCGTCGCGGTAGCGCTCGGCCTGGCGGGTGGCGTCGCCGAAGCGGGACAGCCAGCGCGGTGAGTGCACGCCGAAGTCGGTGCCCGCCACGCGGCGCAGCTGCCGGGTGAACTCCTCGAACGTCGGGGGGACGGTGCGGTCCTCGCTCACCCCTTCGGCGGGGACGACGACCCGGTGCACCCCGTCCGCGAGGGGCGCGAGGCCGAACCGCTTCTGGGTCTTGCGGACCTCCTCCACCACGGCGGCCAGGGTCTCGGGCGAGGCGGTCACCTCCATCTCGCCCAGCAGCGTCTCGGCCCTGGCGGGTTCACCGGGGAAGCCGATGCCGAGCAGCTTGCGGACCGTGCTGCGGCCGCCGTCGCACCCGACGAGGTAGCGGGAGCGCAGGTGCGTGCCGTCGGCCAGCTCGACGGTGACGCCGTCGTCGTCCTGGCTGAGCGCGACCAGTTCGTGGCCGCGCCGGATGTCCGCGCCCAGTTCGGTTGCGCGCTCGGTGAGCAGGCGGTCGACGACGGGCTGCGGGATGGCCAGGGTGTAGGGGTGGGTGGTGTCGAGCCGTTCCGGTGACGGCTTGGCGATGCCGGCGAAGAACCCGCCGGCCGGGTGCTTCCGGCCCAGCGGGAGGAACCGCTCCAGCAGGCCGCGCTGGTCCATCACCTCGATGCTGCGGGCGTGCAGGCCGAGCGCGCGGACGACCTTCGTCGGTTCGGCGTCCCTCTCCAGCACGACCACCCGCACGCCGTGCAGGCGCAGCTCGGCCGCCAGCATCACGCCGGTCGGTCCGCCGCCCGCCACGATCACGTCGATCACATGTCCCCCGCAGCCGCCGGGCACGTGGTTCGTGGACCCTGTTCGCGCAGGTCCCGGCTTCAGCGCGGAATTGTGCGGCAGGACGGGGGTCTTGCCGCAAGACCCTCTGTGCGCTATACGTTGGAAGTGGCAGGGAGTGGTTTCTCCCCCTGTCCTGTTCTTTGCGCGGCACGCCCCTTGGCCGATGCGTCACACCTGGGGTTGCGCGGTGGTCCCGGCGGGGTAACCGGGCTCACTTCGTGGAAAGAGGGTGGCCGCATGATCGTTCCTTTGGACCTCACGGACGACGCCACGGCAGAGGCCGTGCAGTGGATCGCGTCGCAGTCCTACGCGGTCGAGGCGGAGTTGGTCGGCAGCACGGCGATGCCCGGGTTGCGGGAGTCGGTCGACGACATCCGCGTGTTGCCGTTGAGATGGCTGGGCGGGTACGTCGACAACGAGCTGGTGGCGTTCGCCGGGTACTCGAAGGTGGACGGTGTGCTGGACATCGACCGGTTGTGCGTGGCGCCGAGCCACTTCCGGCTGGGGTTCGCGCGGCGGTTGGTGGAGCAGGTGCTGGCCGAGGGCGGGCCGGCGATCGTGTCGACGGGTGCGGCGAACGCGCCCGCGATCGCGCTGTACGAGGGTCTGGGGTTCCGGTTGGTCGACACGGTCGTGGTGGAGGGTGGGCTGCGGATCGCGCAGTTCGGGCACCCGGGGCTGGTCTAGGGGCCGGGTGCCCAGCGCCTGATCGTTGGTATGGCCAACGAGCGGGTAGACTGCGGGCGCATGGAGACCTCAGGGGCGCCCCAGCGGCTGCGCGGCACCGCGACCTGGCTGCTCGGGCAGACCACGGCCCACGCGCACCGGCTCGTGTCCGAGGCGTTGGGCGCGGTCGACGCGCGGCGCTACCACTACTCGCTGCTGGCCGCGCTGGACGAGTTCGGCGCGGCCAGCCAGGCGGATCTGGGCCGCCGCGGCGGGTTGGACCGCAGTGACGTGGTGGCCACCGTGAACGAGCTGGCGGACAAGGGGTTCGCCGAGCGCAGACCCGACCCGGGCGACAAGCGGCGCAACATCGTCACCATCACGCCGGCGGGGGTGGCGCACCTGCGTCACCTGGACCGGGTGCTGGCGCAGGCCCAGGACGCGCTGCTGGCGCCGTTGTCGCAGGCCGAGCGGGCGGAGCTGGTGCGGGTGCTGAACGTGGTGCTGGAGCACCAGCGGTGACGGGGTCGATGCGGGCGGTCGTGCTGAGCGGGCCGGGCCCGGTGGAGAACCTGACCGTGGTGGAGCTGCCGGTGCCCGAGCCGCCGCCGGGCTGGGTGCGGGTGGAGGTGCGCGCGTTCGGGCCGAACCGGTCGGAGCTGCACACCCGGCTGGGGTTGGCCGAGGGCGTGACGTTCCCGCGCGTGCCGGGCATCGAGGCGGTGGGCGTGGTGGACAGCGACTGCGACCTGCCGGTCGGGCAGCAGGTGGCGGTGATGATGGGCGGGATGGGCCGGGTGTTCGACGGCGGGTACGCCGAGTACACCGCGGTGCCGCGCGAGCTGCTGATCCCGTTCACCTCCGAGCTGCCGTGGGAGGTGCTGGGCGCGGTGCCGGAGACGTTGCAGACCGCGTACGGCTCGTTGACCACGGGGTTGGACCTGCGGGCGGGTCAGACGCTGCTGATCCGGGGCGGCACGTCCGCGCTGGGGTTCGCCACCGCCGCGCTGGCCGTCGACCTGGGCGCCAGGGTGCTGGCCACGACCCGCCGCGCCGACCGGCTCGACGTGCTGCGCGAGCACGGGGTGGCGCACCCGCTGGTGGACGACGGGAAGGTCGCCGCGCAGGTCCGCGAGCTGGTCCCCGAGGGGGTGGACGCCGCGTTGGAGCTGGTCGGCACGCCGACGTTGCCGGACACGCTGGCGGCCACGAAGGTGCACGGCACGGTGTGCTTCACCGGGATGCTGTCCAACGAGTGGCTGGTGCGCGACTTCTACCCCATCGGCTACCTCCCGAAGGGCGTGCGGCTCACCGCGTACGGCGGCGAGAGCTCCGACCTGCCCGCCGAGGTGCTGCAGCGGTTCCTGGACCGGGTCGCGGGCGGCGAGGTGGGCCTCGGTCCGACGACGGTCTACCGGTTGGACGAGATCCGGCAGGCGCACGACGACATGGAGCACGGCAGGCGGGTCGGCAAGCTCGTCGTGCTGGTTCGGGGAGAATCCGCCTGAGATTTCCGTCGAGGTCGTGTCGATGTGGTCGACCGCCGTTCGTGTAGAGGGTGCGGAAACCACCCGACCTGAGGAGCACGAGATGACCCAGTACCTGATCAGCGTGATCGAGCCCACCGGCTACGGCGCCCCCGAGCCGGAGGTCATGGAGCAGATCGTCAAGGACGTCCAGGCGGTCGACGCCGACATGCGGGAGACCGGCGTGTGGGTGTTCGCCGGCGGTCTGCACGCCCCGGACACGGCGACCACGTTGCGGCCGGGCGCGAACGGGGAGCTGGTCGTCACCGACGGCCCGTTCACCGAGAGCAAGGAGCACATCGGCGGGTTCAGCATCATCGACGTGCCGGACCTGGACGCGGCGCTGGAGTGGGCGCGGCGGTTGGGCGTGGCGTGCCGGCTGCCGGTCGAGGTGCGGCCGTTCCAGGACATCCCCGGCTGACGTGACGGCGGTCGAGCAGGTCTTCCGGGCGGAGTACGGCCGGGCGGTGGCGGTCCTGGTCCGCGTCTTCGGTGACATCGACGTCGCCGAGGAGGCGGTCCAGGACGCCTTCGCCGAGGCCGTGCGGCGGTGGCCGGAGGCCGGTGTGCCGCCGAGCCCGGTGGGCTGGATCATCACCACGGCCCGCAACCGGGGGATCGACCGGCTGCGCCGGGAGGCCAAGCGCGACGACCGGCAGGCCCAGGCCGTGCTGCTGCACGCGCGGGAGGGGCACGACGGGTTCGAGGTGGACGCGGTGGGTGACGAGCGGCTGCGGTTGATCTTCACGTGCTGCCACCCGGCGTTGAACCCGGCGGCGCGGGTGGCGTTGACGCTGCGGCTGCTGGGCGGGTTGTCCACGGCGGAGATCGCGCGGGCGTTCCTGGTGCCGGAGTCGACGATGGCGCAGCGGCTGGTGCGGGCGAAGGCGAAGATCCGGGACGCGCGGATCCCCTACCGGGTGCCGGGTGAGGCGGAGCTGCCCGACCGGCTGCGCGCGGTGCTCGCGGTGGTGTACCTGGTGTTCAACGAGGGCTACTCGGCCAGTTCGGGTGACGCGCTGGTGCGCGAGGACCTGTGCGCCGAGGCGGTGCGGTTGGGCCGGGTGCTGGCCGGGTTGATGCCCAACGAGCCGGAGGTCGTCGGGCTGCTGGCGTTGATGCTGCTGCTGCACGCCCGCGGTCCGGCGCGCACCGGTCCGGAGGGCGGGCTGGTGAGGTTGGCCGACCAGGACCGCTCGCGCTGGGACCAGGCCCTGCTGGCCGAGGGGCGGGAGCTGGTGCGGTGGTGCCTGCGCCGCAACCAGCCGGGCCCCTACCAGGTGCAGGCCGCGATCAACGCGGTGCACAGCGACCCGCCGCCGACGGACTGGGGGCAGGTGGTGCTGCTCTACGACCACCTGCTGGCGTTGGCGCCGAGCCCGGTGGTGGCGCGGAACCGG
>NZ_JBFAAX010000491.1:0-4109 GCF_040639995.1 Actinosynnema sp. NPDC023658
TGCCCAGCACCACCGCGCCCGCGGCCTTCAGCCGCGACACCTGCACCGCGTCCTCGGTCGGCACGTAGTCCCGGTGCGCCGGCAAGCCCCAGGTCGTGGGCAGGCCCGCGATGTTGTACGACTCCTTGACCGTCACCGGGACGCCGAGCAGCGGCCGGTCCTCACCACGCGCACGTGCCTGGTCGGCACGGCGTGCGGCGGCCCGCGCCCGGTCGAAGTCCGGCACGCAGATCGCGTTGACCACCTCGTCGTCGCGCTCGATGCGGGCGATCGCCTCGTCGGTCAGCTCCACCGAGGTGACCGCACCGGCGCGCAACGCGGCAACGAGCTGTTCGGCTGCTTGAAAGCTCCATTCCATGAATTCGAAGCTATCCGCCTGTCGGAGCAGCCATAAAATTCCACTTCGCGCAACGGGACGTTCCGGCGCACCACCTCCAACGACCACGTCACGCCCTCGTTCCACCGCTCCGTCGCAGTTCACAGCACCTACTACCCATCAACTCCACCTGCACAAGCCACGAAATTCCGAATCGCACAACAGGGTGGACGTCTCAATTCTCGTCCACGGTCCGCGCGGAACACTTAAGCGTCCGCTTGACCTTCCGGCGGCGACGGCCTACGGTTAAGTGCATGCTTAACCATGGGCCAAGGGGTGCGGATCAGGTGTTCCACGCCCTTGCCGACGCCAACCGGCGGGCGATCATCGAGCGCCTGACCCGCGGCCCGGCCACGGTGAGCGAACTGGCACGCCTCCTCGACGTGACGATCGCGGCGGCGGTCCAGCACCTCCAGGTGCTCCAGGCGAGCGAGCTGGTCCGGTCGGAGAAGACCGGACGGGTCCGCACCTGCCGGATCGACACGGCCGGCCTGCGCCGCGCCGAGGAGTGGCTGCACCTCCAGCGGACGACGTGGGAGCACCGCCTCGACCGCCTCGGTGACGTCCTCGGGGAGAGCGCGGCCGACCGCACAACCATCCCGGACGACCCCTCGAAGGAGACCGGATCATGACCGAGAACTCGGTGAAGCACAGCACGTTCACGTTGGAGCGGACCTACTCCTCCTCCCCCGCACAGGTGTTCGCGGCGTGGGCCGACCGCGACGCGAAGGCGAAGTGGTACGCGGGCCGCGACGACGCCTACACCCTCGACTTCCGCGTCGGCGGCACCGAGACCGCCCACGGACGCACGGACGACGGAGCGGAGCTCGTCGCCGAGTCGGTCTACCACGACATCCGCACCGACGAGCGCATCGTCTACTCCACCGCGCTGCACGGACGCGGCGCACTGGCGACCGTATCGCTGACCACCGTGCAGTTCCTCCCCGACGGCACCGGCACCCGACTGGTGCTCACCGAGCAGGACACTTTCCTCGACGACCAAGAGCAGCCCGAGTGGCGCCACGAAGGCACCGAGACCTGGCTGGACGCACTGGGTCGCCACCTCGACCAGCTCTGACTTCCCCGTTCCCGTTCGCCTACGACGACAGTTCAGTGCGGGGTTGCGGCTCGCATGCCGTCGCGGACGACGGCCAGCGCACGGGCCGGATCGGCGTGGTCGGGTTGATCGACGGCGTGGTGTGAGCGCAGGATCCCGGAGATCAGCGCCATGAGGTCTGCGACGGTGACGTCCGCGCGGACGTGGTGCGCGAGCTGCGCCCGGACGAGAAGCCGGCGCACCTGGGTGCGCAGCTCGGCGGCGGTCGCGGCGAGTCGGGCGCGAACGTCGACACCGGCTCCCGTGAGGGCGTCGACGAGGTCCTTCTTCGGTCCGGCCTCGGCCACCAGCAACTCCATGAACTCGAACAGGGCGTCACCGGCGTGCTCGGCGTCGTGCCGGGTCCGGGCGGCGTCGACCAGACGCTGGAGCCGTTCCTGCACCACCGCTTCGAACAGCGCTTCCCTGGTCGGGAAGTGCCGGTAGAGCGTCCCCGGACCGACGCCCGCCCGCCGGGCGATCTCGTCGAGCGGCACCGTCAACCCGCCCGCGGCGAACGCCTCCGCGGCCACCTCGAGCAAGCGCGCGCGGTTGCGGCGGGCGTCGGCGCGGACCGCCGGCTGCTCCATGTGTCGTCCTCCCCGGAACTCGTTGCTCACCGAGACCTGCCTCCGCTAGCTTAACCGGAGACAAGTCTCCGGTTCTATCGGCACCCGGCTCGGCCACGACAGGGACAGGCGTGAACATGGACAACGGACACACCGTCGACCCGCGCACCACGGTCGAGCGGTTCCTCGAGACCGTCATCAGCGGACGACCCGGCGACCTCGCGGACTTCTACGCCCCGACCGTCGTCATCGAGATGCCGTTCGCCGCCACGGCGCTCCACCCGTCCCGCATCGAGACGACCCGCGAGGAGCTTCGCTCCCGGTTCGCCGCCGGTGCCGCGATCCGGCGGTACACCGGTCTGGACAACGTGCTCATCCACCAGACCACCGATCCCCGCACGATCATCGTCGAGTACGCACTGCGCGGCGAGATGGTCGACACCGGCGAACCGTTCCACCTGAACTACGTGATGGTCATGACCGTCCACGACGGCCTGATCACCCACACCCGCGACTACACCGACCCCATCGCCGGCGCCCGAGTCCTCGGCAAGCTGCCGGAGCTGCTCACCGCCCTGGCCGACACCGATCACTGACCCAACCGCCCACACGCGGCGACGAACACTCGCACGTGCCGATGAGCGCGCCGGTCATGCGACTGGGTGGACCACCTCCACAACATCGGCCACGCCGACGAGTCGCGCACCCTCGTACATCGACAACCGCAGACCCGGCACGACCGGTGGCCAAAGATCGGGCGCAAGCGGGTGAAGCCGAACCATCGCCTCTTCGCCAGGTGCGAGTGTCGCCATCGTCTCCAGCGTCAGAGGTGCGTCGTGGTCATCCGGATGGAGATCCGGCGGGAAGGCCCAGTGCGACCGGTAGCCAGAGCGGATCGGGGTGTGGCGACCGCTTTGCGCCGTGGTGAGGAGCCGCAATCGTGCACGGATGTACCCACGCTGATGTTCGGTCGCCGCCCACCGGTCGTGCTCACTGTCAGGACCCATGCCGGGATTCTGCCCGTTCAACCTTCGCTCATGCCGCTGATCGCGCGTCCCGACGAGCGTCCGCTTCCGCCGGCGAGGGCTCCGGCCGGGTGGTCTTCGGTGCGACTCGCCCGCCGACGCGGTTGCACGGTGCCGTGCGGCCACTCGCGATCCGCGATGACGCGGGTAACGCGCTGACGGGGTCGCGGAGCCTCCGACGGGGAGTTGCGGCGTATGGGAGGCCGGGATGTCCTCGCGGCGCTGTGGCGGGCACCGTGCTCATGGTGTTCGACGCCCGGCGTGCGGAGTGGGAAGTTCCGGCTTGCCGCAACGGGTGGTCCGGGGCGCTCGATCCGTTCGGGATGGCGACCAGGCGGGTCGTACCCGATGTTGTCGGCAGTGGGGTTCAGTTGCCGAGTGGGTCGTGGTCGATCGACCCGTCCAGCAGATCGCACGCCGACCGGTGGATCTTCGCCAGCGCGCTCAACAGGTGCTCACGTTCGGCCTTGGTCAGGTCGGCTGTGAGGGTGTCCTCCAGCAGCCGCCGCTCCGTCTCGATCGGCTCCCGCAACGCACGTCCGGCGTCGGTGAGCCAGAGCCGGACCAGGCGGTTGTCCCGGTCGTCGTCCCGCCGCACGAGCAGACCCGCCTCGGCCATCCGGGAGGCCGTCTTGGTGACGGCGGGCGTGGTGACGTTGACCGCGTCAGCGATTTCACCGGGCGTGCGGCCGTCCCGTTCCCACAACGCCGCGAGCAGGTGATCCTGCCCCAGGCGCAGCCCGTGACGCCGTACGGCCGCGTCGGTCGCGGCTCGCAGCACCTTTGTCGTCTTGCTGTACAGGTCCAGGAACTCCGGCACCAAGGGCCTCCAATGTCGACGCGCAACCGGCAGAGCATCCCCTGCCGGGGCAGGTTGACCGACGATCGTTTACCGGTTAACGTTCTGACGGGATCGTTAACCGGTAAACAACCTCGCGGAGTCTGTCATGCTGCTGGTCACCGGCGCCACTGGGCGCATCGGCCGCGAACTCGTTCACGAACTCGACGCCAAGGGCACCGAGTACCGCATCCTGGTGCGCGAC
>NZ_JBFAAX010000491.1:4119-4422 GCF_040639995.1 Actinosynnema sp. NPDC023658
CCTGCCCGGTCGCGCCGAACGCGTCGTAGGCGACCTCGGACAGCCCTCGACCCTGACGCGAGCGTTCGACAACGTGGACGCAGTGTTCCTCCTCGTGCCCGGCATCGGCACCGACCACACCGCTCACGCCATCGCCGCGGCACAGACCGCCGGTGTGCGCCACATCGTGCACCTGTCCTCGTACGCCGTGCTCGGTGACCCGCTACCCGCCATGGGCCGCTGGCACCACGAGCGCGAGCACATGATCCGCACCTCCGGCATACCCGCCACGTTCCTCAGACCATGCGGCTTCATGACCAATGC
>NZ_JBFAAX010000492.1:0-4400 GCF_040639995.1 Actinosynnema sp. NPDC023658
GCAGGATGTGCGGCAGCAACGCCGTCCGCGCCGGGACGGCGGGCGCCCCGGCGAGCTGCACCAGCACCAACAACCCGCACACCACCGGCCACGGCAGGGCGGGCACGGCCATCACCGCGACCAGCGCGGCCCGCAGCAGGTCGGAGCTCACCATCACCGCGCGCCGCGGGTACCGGTCGGCCAGTCCCGCCAGCAGCGGTCCGCCGACGAGGTCGGGCAGGAACGTCAAGGCGTAGGTGATGGCCGCCCACGCCGGGGAGCCGGTGCCGCGGAACACCAGCACCGTGAGCGCGACCCGGGCGAACTGGTCGCCCACGGTCGAGATGGTGTGCGCGACGAACAGCGCGCGGAACTCGGTGGAGGCGAACACCTCGCGGTACAGCGACCGTCCCCCTGGTTGGTCGACCATCGGCGGTCAGGACCCGGCACCGCGGGCCGACGCCATCTCCACCCGGTCACGACCGTTGTTCTTCGCGCGGTACAGCGCGGTGTCGGCGGCCAGCAGCAGCCGGTCGACCGTGTCGCCGTGCGCCGGGAACCCAGCCACCCCCAGCGACGCGGTGATCTGGAGCGTCCCGTCGGAGGCAGAAGCAGCAGAGGTCGAGGAAGGGGCAGAGAGAGGGGAGGAGGGGGGAGTGGAGGCGGAGAAGGGGGACGAGAGGGAGGAGAAGGAAGCGGTGCGCAGGTCGTCGGTGGGCAGGTCGGTCAGCGGTATGCGGACGGTCTCGCGGATCCGTTCGGCCACCTGCCAGGCGGCGGTCAGGTCCGTGCCCGGCAGCAGCACCACGAACTCCTCGCCTCCCCACCGGCCGACCAGGTCGCCGTCACGCACCTGGCGCCGCACCTCGGCGGCCACGGCGCGCAGCGCGTGATCACCCGCCAGGTGGCCGTGGGTGTTGTTGATGTCGCTGAAGTGGTCCAGGTCCAGCACGAGCACCGCCACCGGCATTCCGACGGCCTTCGCCCTGGTCAGCTCGGCGGCGGCCCGCTCGGTCCAGGCCACGGAGGTCAGCGCGCCGGTCTTGCCGTCCACCCGGGCCGCGGTGCGGTAGACCGGCAGCAGCAGGCCCAGGTGCATGCCCAGCATGGTCACGACCAGCACCGGCATCACCCACGGTGCCGTCACCAGCACCACCGCCAGGCCGGTGCCCAGGCCGATCGACGCGGCGATCACCAACTGCTGGCTCGGCGGCCCCAGCACGTCGCGACCCGGCCGGGTCGGTGAGGACAGCACGATCGCGCCCAGCACCAGCGCGAGGTTGACCAGCCAGTACGCGACACCGGCCGCCACCAGCGCGCCGAGGCCGGTCGGGCCGTTCAGCTGCGCGGCGTGCGGCAGCGCCGGATCCGGGTGCACCGCGACCAGGATCGCCCCGGCCGACCAGCAGGCCAGCAGCACCGTGGCGGCGGAGAAGACCTTGCGGTGCAGCGGGCTGCTCCGGTAGATCCGCAGCCAGCCGTAGCCGTAGCTCACCGCGACCAGCCCGGCCAGCAGCGGCGGCGGCAGCACCAGCACCCCCGCGAAGAGCCAGATCGACTGCGGGTGGGCGTACGGGCTGCCCTCGGCCGCGACCTCGCGCACCCGTTCCAGGCCGCGGGCGGCCTCGAAGTGCACCACCGCGGCGGCGGACAGCACCGCGAACCACGTCCAGTGCCGACCCGTCACGGGCACCAGGGTCGCCACCGACGCGACCGCGACGACCGCCACGGCCTCGACGGTCAGCACGTAGATCAGCACCGCGCGCGGGAGCCGCCACAGCGACCAGTCACGGCACCACTGCAGGTGGATAGCGCGCCGTCGTCGGCTGCCCGAGACCATTGGGTGTCCACCACCTCCTAGCAGGTGATGACACCGTAACCAAGCCATCACAGACAGTCGAGCACCCCGGGAGACGATGATGAACGCGCTCGCCAACTCCACCACCGTTCGGCCCAACGACTGGCGTACCGGTCGGCCCAACGACTGGCGCCGCTGAACCAGTGACCGGCCCGGTCGCGCCGCCCCCGCACGTGCGACCGGGCCGAACCAAAGATCCGCCGTCCCGGCGCCCGTTGATCACGCGGCTACGGGATCCCACAGGTTCCCCGCGTCACGGGCGCGGGGCGGCCCGCACCTCCGAGCGGTGGGGAGCGGAATCAACCGGGCGGCGCGATGGTGACGCGTCTGCCCCTCGCCAGGGCTGCACGTCACCCACCGCGCGACGACGTGCCCAGCACCGATACGCGCCGAGCGGCACGGACACCGTCGCGCGGTGGGGATTGGCGGGGCTCCGACCAGTGCCGGTACCGGTAATGCGCCGCTAAAGAACCGTAAAAGCACCGGGGGTGTGCGCCGGTCCGGCTCGGGCGTGTGTGAATGTGAGGGCATGGACGACCACGATCTTCCGCCGCGCCTGGACAGCCCGGTCCGGCCGGCGCCGCCGTCGACCCGGTTCGGGCGGTGGTTGCTGCGTCACCAGGTCGCACCGGAGGGGCCGGCCAGCGCCGAGAGCCACACCGAGCCGCACGCCTGGTGGAAGGTGATGTGCCTGACCGGCGTGGACTACTTCTCCACGCTGTCCTACCTGCCCGGCATCGCCGCGCTGGCGGCGGGCGCGGTGTCGCCGCTGGCGACGTTGCTGATCGTGGTCCTGACGTTGCTGGGGATGCTGCCGATGTACCGGCGGGTGGCCCGGGAGAGCCCGCACGGGCAGGGCTCGGTGGCGATGCTGGAGAAGCTGCTGCCGTTCTGGCGGGGCAAGCTCTTCGTGCTGGTGCTGCTCGGCTTCGTGGCCACCTCGTGGATCATCACGATCACCCTCTCCTCCGCGGACGCCACCGTGCACCTGCTGGAGAACCCGATGGCGCCCGGCTTCCTGCACGGCCACGCGCTGCTCGTCACGGTCGTGCTGCTGCTGGTCCTGGGCGGGGTGTTCCTGCTCGGGTTCAGCGAGGCGGTCACCGTGGCCATCCCGCTGGTGGCGGTGTTCCTGCTGCTCAACGCCGTCGTCGTGGTCGCGGGTGTGGTGGAGGTCGTGGCCGCGCCCGACGCGCTGGGCCGGTGGGTGGACGCGCTGACCTCCGGTGGCGGCCTCACCGGCGCGGTCGGCCCGGCGGTCCTGGCGTTCCCGCTGCTGGTGCTCGGCCTGTCCGGGTTCGAGACCGGGGTGAGCATGATGCCCCTGGTCGCCGCGTCGGGCGACACCGCCGAGGAGCGGCTGGAGAGCCGCATCCGCAACACCCGCAAGCTGCTCACCGCGGCGGCGTTGATCATGTCGGTGTACCTGGTCGCGACCAGCTTCGTCACGACGGTCCTGGTGCCCGCCGACGCGTTCCGGCCCGGCGGCGAGGCCAACGGCCGCGCGCTGGCCTACCTGGCGCACGAGCTGCTGGGGGAGTGGGCGGGCACGGCCTACGACATCAGCAGCGTCCTGATCCTGTGGTTCGCGGGCGCCTCGGCCATGGCGGGCCTGATCAACATCGTGCCCCGCTACCTGCCCGCGTACGGCATGGCCCCCGACTGGACCCGCGCGGTGCGGCCGGTGGTGCTGGTCTACACCGCGGTCTGCGTCCTGGTGACCATCCTGTTCAACGCCGACGTCAACGCCCAGGCCGGCGCGTACGCCACGGGCATCCTGGCGATGATGGTGTCCGCGACCGTCGCGGTGACGACCTCCGCCGTCCGCCGCCGGCAGCGCGGCCAGGCCGTCGGCTTCACCGTGCTGACCCTCATCCTGCTCTACGCCCTGGTCGACAACGTGATCGAGAAGCCCGACGGCATCACCATCTCGTTCTTCTTCATCCTCGGCATCGTCGTCGTCTCGCTGGTCTCCCGGGTCACCCGGACCACCGAGCTGCGGGTCACGCACATCGAGTTCGACGACGCCGCCCGCCGGTTCGTCACCGAGTCCATCGCCCACGACGGCGCGCTGACCCTGATCGCCAACCGCCGCCAGGCCGGTGACGCCGCCGAGTACCGGGCCAAGGAGTCCGAGCAGCGCGGCATGAACCCCGTCCCGGGCGCGGCCGACGTGCTGTTCCTGGAGATCGACGTGGTCGACCCGTCCGGCTTCAGCGACGTGCTGCGCGTGCGCGGGATCGACGTCGAGGGGACCCGCGTGCTGCGCGCCGAGAGCCCGGCCGTGCCCAACGCGATCGCCGCCATCCTGCTGGTCCTGCGCGACGCCACCGGGGTGCGCCCGCACTGCCACTTCGAGTGGAGCGAGGGCAACCCGCTCGGCCACCTGTTCCGCTACCTGCTGCTGGGTCGCGGCGACACCGCGCCGGTCGTCCGCGAGATCATCCGCAAGAGCGAACCGGACCGCGACCGCCGCCCCGGCATCCACGTCGGTGGCTGACCGTTTCCCCGGCGACGGCTGTTGACCTGGTGCGCGCTCCAGCTCCTAGCGTCGGGGTCATGT
>NZ_JBFAAX010000493.1:0-4392 GCF_040639995.1 Actinosynnema sp. NPDC023658
AGGTTGTGGCAGTGGACGACGTACTTCCCGGCATAGCCGTCGAAGCGGATCGCGATGGCGGCGACCTCCGCGGGACGCAGGTCGACGGTGTCCTTCCAACCGGCGTCGAACGGCCCGGGACCGCTGCTACCACCGGAGAGCACTCGGAAGGGCGCGAGGTGCAGGTGCACGGGGTGGTGGAAGTCCGTGACCAGCCGCCACACCTCGACGGTGCCGAGCCTCGGTGTGGCGGCGACCGCGTCGGGGCTGAAGGGCTGTCCGTTGACGAGCCAGCCCATCCGGAACCGCATGACCCGGTGCACGTCACCGTCGTCGAAGTCGTTGCAGAGGGTGACTTCAGTGCCGGGCGGGCAACCGGCGAAGTCCACCACCACGTCGAGGCGCGTCGACAGATCGTCTGGGGCGCCACCTCGCGGGCAGCCCGCCGTTGTGGACCTGGGTGCTCGGCACCGACGTCGCGTTCGGGATCGACATCCTGCTCGACGAGGCCTGGGTGCCATGGCGGGAGGTTCGCACCTGTCTCGAGCGGGTCCGCCCACCACCTCAGTGCCTCTCGGATGCCGCTTTGCCCGCTACCATGTATTGATCACTGGGGGGTGATCGCGTGTTCCAGCCTCATCTGGCCGAATACCGCTACTACGCGTTGTTCAGGGACGGGCGCGGCATGGGCGACGTCCGCAACGCCGAGGCGCTCTACCGCTCTGTCACCGGCTACGACGAAGAACGGTACGAGGGCCACGGCAGGTGGAAGTCGAGCAGAGACCTGTCCGAAGCGGCGGAACGCGACTCCGACGACGAGTACCGCGAGGCGACCCCGAGCGAGGTCGAGGGGTTCATGCGCCGGATCGACGCGGAGCGGCCCGAGGCACCACCTCCGTCGTCGTCACGGGAAAAGCACGAAGGTGGTGGCTTCGCGGTGTTCCGGCACCCGGCCGACATGGTCGACCTGCGATCCGCGGTCGCGGTGGTGGAGAAGCTGTCGCCGGACCACCGCTTCACGCTGCCGCTGACCGGTTACGAGCGGGACAGGCTGGCCGGCGTCCTCGCTCTGCTGGCGGCACGGCGGCGAGCCACGCCGGTGGACGACCACTACTACTTCGCGGAGTTCGAAAGTCCGAATGACATGGTGGACGTCGACCGCGCGCACGCCTTGATCCGGTGCCCGGCCGACGGCCTGGGGAATTGGGAGACGTTCCTGCACGGTGGAACGTGGTTGCCGGGGCGGAACCCGCACCGGAAGCACGTGCTGCCGGTCGGCCGCGAGGACGTCGAGCGGATCAGTCGGGGAAGGGAGACCGCCGAGGTCAGGTACTTCGACGTGTGGCGCGGCCACGCCTCCGATGGCGGGTACTACCTCCACGACCTCGTTCGCCGCACCGGCTCGGTCGACGAGACCGTCGACGACCTGGGGTGGCGGCCCACCGACGTGCTCGGGCGGCTGGAGCCCGACTGGTGGGTGTTGGAGCTAGGCGAGCAGGGTTTCCGCAGCTCCCGCTACGTCAGCGTGATGATGGGGAGAACACGCGGGTTCGGCGACAGGGCCCACGACTACAACGCGGTCTTCCGCAAGGGGTACGACGTCTACGACCTCAACAACGCCCTCTTCCTGGCCAAGCGCCTGCCGAACCCCTACGAACTCGAGTACGAGCTGTGGACGTCGGACGGCTGGTCACCGACCGGCGACATGCTGCTCCAGTACACCACTCTCCCGATCTCCGAGGAGGAGTTCCAGCGGCTGGCGGCGGCCCACCCGGGCGACTGACCGTAGTCGACGCCCGTGACGACCGCCGAGCGCGGGTATCGAGTGCGAGGCGGTCGCCACGCGTGCCCCGGGGCGGATCCTGCTGGTGGACCTGGGAGAGCTGCCCGACGGGCTGGCGTACCGGGGCAGCAGCCCGGCGAACTGATCGGCCTGGTCCCCCCACACGGTCCCGCTGCACTGAGTGATGAGCCGCGCCGAACTGATCACGGGTGGTCGGCCGGGCGGTCACCCGACGAAGGCCTGATCGTTCGAGCGTGAACACGACGACGTCCGTTCCGGCTCTCCCACCCCGGCGGCCACGACCGGGTGCCGTCTCCAGGTGGTGGTCGATCGGTGGGTTGGCCGGATCGCCCGGGGGTAGCCGAGCTCACGTCAGTCGCGTCCCGGGTCCTGGTGCACCGAGGCGTTCCACAGTGCGCGATCGGATGCGGAGGCCGCCCATGACCCCACCGGCAAGCCCGGCTGGAGGGCGAAGAAGGCAGGACGAGGTGCAGGGGCGGGGTCGGAGGCTGGGTTGGTTGAGCTTCGCCTTGGGCGTGGTGCAGTTGGCGGCACCGGGTGCGGTGCGCCGGCTCAGCGGGGTGGACGACTCCGCGCGGTCGCGGGCGGTGGTGCCGGTCGTCGGAGCGAGGGAGCTGGTCCACGCGGCCGGGCTCCTGACGAGCCGGCGGAAGGGCGCTTGGGCGTGGACCAGGGTCGTGGGTGACGCGATGGACCTGACCGCGCTGGGGGTGGCCCTCGCCCACCGCGGCGGGGGCCGCCGACGACGGCTGGTCGGGGTCACCGGCGCCGTCGCCGGGATCACGGCACTGGACCTGCTGACCGCCGTGCAGGCCACCCGGGAGGCACGCACCAGTTCCGTGCCGGCGGCGCGGGGCGCACGTACAGGAGGAACCGTGGAACTGACGGCAACGACAACCATCCGCAAACCGGCGTCGGAGGTCTACGCGTTCTGGCGCGACCTGGAGAACCTCCCGACGTTCATGGCGCACCTCGAACAGGTCCGCACCACCGGTGACCGGACGAGCCACTGGACGGCCAGTGCCCCGTTCGGCAAGGACGTCGAGTGGGACGCGGAGATCACCGACGAGACGCCCGGCGAGAAGATTGTGTGGCGGTCGATCGGGGAAGCCGCCGTGCCGAACGCCGGCACGGTGCGCTTCACGCCCGCCCCTGACGGTGTGAGCACCGAGGTGTTCGTCGTCCTGGTGTACGAGATCCCCGGCGGCGCGGTCGGCAAGGCGGTCGCCAAGTACTTCGGCGAGGAACCGCACCAGCAGCTCGACGACGACCTGCGCCGGTTCAAGCAGGTCCTGGAGACCGGCGAGGTGGTCCGCTCCGACGGCGCTCCGTGGGGCAAGAGGGCCCGCGAGGAGTTCCCGCAACACCCCGCGCAACCCCTGTCGGATTCCGAGCTCGCGAAGGGAGCGGACGCATGAGGGCGAACACCTGGGCGGGCCGCAACAAGGTCGAGGTCCGCGACGTGCCGGACCCGAAGATCCTGAACAGCCGCGATGCGATCGTCCGGATCACCTCCACCGCGATCTGCGGCTCGGACCTGCACCTGGTCGACGGCTACGTGCCGACCATGCAGGACGGGGACGTCCTGGGGCACGAGTTCATGGGCGAGGTGGTCGAGGTCGGCCCAGGGGTCGATCCGGGCCGGCTGCGCGTCGGGGACCGGGTCGTGGTGCCGTTCCCGATCGCCTGCGGCGCGTGCGCCGCCTGCGCGGCCGAGCTGTACTCCTGCTGCGAGAACTCCAACCCCAACGCCGGGATCGCGGAGAAGATGTTCGGCCACCCGGTCGCCGGGATCTTCGGCTACTCCCACCTGACCGGGGGTTTCGCGGGCGGTCAGGCGCAGTACGCGCGGGTGCCGTTCGCCGACGTCGGCCCGCTGAAGATCGAGTCCGACCTGACCGACGAGCAGGTGCTGTTCCTGTCCGACATCCTGCCCACCGGCTACATGGGCGCCGAGATGTGCGACATCCAGCCCACCGACGTGGTGGCCGTGTGGGGCGCCGGCCCGGTCGGTCAGTTCGCCATGGACAGCGCCCGGCTCCTGGGTGCCGCGCAGGTCATCGCCATCGACAAGGAGCCCTACCGGCTGGAGCTGGCGGAACGGGCGGGCCACACGCCGGTGAACTTCGAGGAGGTCGACGTCCGCTCCCGGCTGCTGGAGCTGACCGGTGGGCGCGGCCCGGACAAGTGCATCGACGCGGTCGGCCTGGAGGCCA
This sequence comes from Actinosynnema sp. NPDC023658, assembly GCF_040639995.1. Taxonomy (NCBI): domain Bacteria; kingdom Bacillati; phylum Actinomycetota; class Actinomycetes; order Pseudonocardiales; family Pseudonocardiaceae; genus Actinosynnema; species Actinosynnema sp. NPDC023658. The sequence goes on from NZ_JBFAAX010000493.1 coordinate 4,000, forward strand.
CCCACGGCAGCGCGCACATCGCCGCCTACGACCGGATCAAGCAGGCGGTGCGGTCGGAGACCGAACGCCCGCACGCGTTGCGCCAGGCGATCCTGTCGTGCCGCAGCGGCGGTGTGGTCTCGGTGATCGGCGTGTACGGCGGCCTGCTGGACAAGTTCCCCGCCGGCGCGTGGATGAACCGGTCGCTGACCCTGCGCACCGGGCAGTGCCACGTGCAGCGCTACATGAAGCCGCTGCTGGAGCGCATCGAACGCGGGGAGATCGACCCGACCCGGATCATCACCCACACGATGTCGCTCGACGAGGCGGCACGCGGCTTCGACATCTTCAAGAACAAGCAGGAGAACTGCGAGAAGGTCGTCCTCAAACCCTAGTGACCACCCGCGTCCGGCC
>NZ_JBFAAX010000494.1:0-4388 GCF_040639995.1 Actinosynnema sp. NPDC023658
GTTTCGCCCCCCCGGGGGCCTCTAACCATGGCCTACGTGTTACTTGCCCCCCCCGCCCTCGCCTTCACCCACGACGTCGCCACGTTGATCGGCTGCGGGGCGCACCGGCGTCCTCGGCATCCGCCTCGACGGCACCCTCACCCACGAGCCGCCGGCACCGTCCCGGTCGCCGCCGCTACCGCCCGGGACCGCCCGAGACCGCCCGCGTGCGCACCACTGCGTTCCCGGACCTACCCCGTCTGACCCGTTCGTGGGCGGCGGCCGGTCACAGGCCGAACGCGAGCAGCACGTGCCCGCCGTCGGGGTTGGGGTACTCCGGCGCGTACCCGGCCTCCACGTACACCATCCCGTCGGCCACGACCGTCCCGCCGCCGCCACCGGAAATCGCGCCGCCCCGACCCGGCAGCCCGTTGACGCCGGTGAAGGTCCGCAGCGTGTCGTAGGTCCATAGCACCCGGCCGTCACGCGCCGAGTACGCCCGCAGCTTGCCGTCGTTGGCGCCCTCCCACACCAGGCCCGGGCTGCTCGTCACCGCCGGACCGTGCGCCAACGTGCAGATGTCCGGGTAGGCGGCCGCACCACCGGTCGTGCAGCCGTCCGCCGGGTTCGGCGTCTCCCACAGCACGTCGCCGGTCGCCGGGTCCACCGCGAACACCTTGCCCGGGTCCGCGAAGTACGTCGCGATGTAGAGCCGGTGCCCGTCGAAGCTCGTGCCCCACTGGATGCCCGAGATGCCGCCGCTGGGCAGAGGCACACCCAGCTGCCGACGCCACACCACCTCGCCGGTCGCCGCGTCGAACACGTGGTAGACACCCAGCTTCTGCCCCACCCCTACCAGCCTGCGGCCGCCGACGGTGAACAGGTTCGGCGTCGCGCCGATGTCGTAGTCCAACGCCGAGCCGTCCTTCAGACCGGGGCAGTAGCCCTCCGCGTCGGGGGTGTTGCACAAGCCGCGCCACGTGTCGGCCTTCGTCACCTGGTTGCGCCACTTCACCGCGCCCGTGCGGTGGTCCAGCGCCAGCAGCGTGTCGAAGTCGCCCGCGCTGCCGGTGTAGTTCTGCCCCGTGCCGACGTACACCGTGCCGCTGCGCGGGTCGACCACCGGCGAGCTCCACACCCCCGCCCCGGACGGCTCGTACCGGGTCGCGCCGCTCGGCCACGTCCCGACCGCCTGCGGCTCCGGCACCGTGTAGTGCCGCCACACCAACTCGCCCGTGCGCGCGTCCAGCGCGTCGAGGTGGCCGCGGAACGTGCAGCACGGGTAGTTCGGGTCGTCGTTGCCGTCCGGGCCGGTGGCCGCGTTCTCCCCGCTGGACGTGCCGACGTAGACCATGCCGTCGTGCACGATCGGGGAACTGGTCACCGTCGCCGCCGGGTGCGCGTCGACCTGCTTGGCCCACACCACCCGACCCGTGGCCTGGTCCAACGAGTACACGAACCCCCGGATGTCACCGAAGTACACCCGCCCGCCCGACACCGACGGGCCGTCCCACGGGATCGCCGGCCGCCCACCCGGAGCGATGCCCGACAGGTCCGTCGTCCACCGCTCCGCCCCGGTCCTCGCGTCCCGGGCGTAGAACCTGCCGTCCGGTCCGCCGAAGTACGCCACACCGCCGACCACCGCGGGCTGGCTGCGCACCGGGAACTGCGATTCCGGGAACGCGAACGCCCACTTCAGCTTCAACCCCGGCACCGTGCGCGGCGTGATCCGCCACTCCGCCGCCGCGTACCGCGACCCGACCGCGTCCTTCGACCACGTCGCCCAATCACCCGGCCGGCCCGGCGCGGTGGTGGCCGCCGACGAGGCCGACGTCGCCGCCGCACCCGACACCACCGACGCCGCGAGCGACGCCGCCGACACCACCGCGACCAACACCAACGACCGTTTCCGCATTCGCATCGCCATCTCCCCCTACCCCTGATGGAAGCCTCTCCACCGTGGCAGCGGGAGCACGACGTCACGACCGGCGAAAGGACCGGATCGGGTCGGGGAAAGGTTGACCGTGCCCGCACCGATCGGTTGATCCCCCGACCAGGGCGAGAGGGCTACCCTCCGCCCGCCCGGGCGAGGCATCCCGGACCGCGTCCACACCACCGCCCGGTGCCGCACCGCCCTCCGTCACCCACGACCCGACTGACCGCCAACGGTCGCCGGTCGCGATGCAGTAGCCGGTCGCGCGCACCGTCACCGCTCACCAGTCACCGCGTACAGATCAGCAGTCGTCCTGACCCTCGTCGCGAGCGGCGAGCAGCCCACCGGCCACCGATGCGGTGGGACGCCCGCCTCGCACGTGGTCGGTCAGCCCTTCACGGGTTGTCGCGCAGCGGCTGATCGTCACGCAGCACCTGGCCGTTCCGCAGCGTCTGCGTATCGCGTCGCACCTCCTCCGCGCGCTCGTTGACCGCCCGGATCTCGTCGGCCAACTCCGGGTGGCTCGCGCCGACCTTGCCCAGCGACGCCAACAGCGGCTCCAGCAGCGCCACCGCGTCGTCCTGCGCCAAGGCCTCGCGCACCACCACGTCCACCCGACCGACCTGCCCGGCCAGGCTGCGCAACGACGCGGCGTTGTCGCGCGCCCACTGCGACACCGCCCGGTCGGCGGCCCGCTTGTCCCGCTCCGCCCGCACCCGCCCCTCGGCCGTCGCGCCCAGCTCCGACGGACGCAGCCTCAGGTAGCGCCGCTCGGCCGCCTGCCGACTGGCCACCCCGAGCGCGGGCGCGAGCTCGGCCCAGCTCGTGCCCAGCTCACGCGCAGCGGCGATCAACTGCGGCTCCCACCCAGCCAGCTCGTCGCGCAGCCGCCGCAGGAGGACCAGCGCGGACAGCACCTGCCCCGCACTGAGGTCATCCCTGGTGGCCGCCTCTCGGACGGTCTCGTAATCCCCGATCGCCATGACGTCAACCTACCGATGACACGACCACTTGTCAACGACTTGACGACATGCTAGAACTGGTGGCGACAGCGCGAAGACCAGCGCATTGACCGACAACCAGGAGGTGTTCCCCATGTTGATGCGCACGGACCCGTTCCGGGAGCTGGACCGGCTGGCGCAGCAGTTCTTCACCGGACCGGGCACCTGGTCGCGGCCCACGCCCATGCCGATGGACGCCTACCGCGCCGGGGACGAGTTCGTGGTCGAGTTCGACCTTCCCGGCGTCGCGGCGGACGCGATCGACCTCGACGTGGAGCGCAACGTGCTCACCGTCAAGGCCGAGCGGCGCCCCCGCCACACCGGCGACCAGGTCGAGATGCAGGTGTCCGAGCGCCCGCTGGGCGTGTTCTCGCGCCAGTTGTTCCTCGGCGACACGCTCGACGTCGACCGGATCAAGGCCGACTACGACTCCGGCGTGCTGACCCTGCGCATCCCGATCGCGGAGAAGGCGAAGCCGCGCAAGATCACCATTGGCCAGACCGACGGCTCACCGAGGGAGATCAACGCCTGACGGACCAACGCCGTCGGATACCGGATGTGCGCCGGGTCTACGGCTGGTAGGCCCGACGCACATCGCCCACCACCCATCGACGACCACCCGCGACCACGACCGTCGCGACGCCCCGACCGGCAGGGCGACATGCGGCAGCGCAGCAGCACCCGACCACGCCGGTCGACGAACCGGGACGCCACGTCCGGAGTCCGATACCCACCACACCCGGAAACCGGTGGATGGCACCACCCCGGTGACGGCAAGATCGCCCGCCGTGCGCCCGCAGCCAGGAGAAGTACTGCACTTCTCGGAAGACCCGACGATCACCCGCTTCGAGCCGCACATCGCGGCGACGGCACGACAACCCGAGGCCTACGTGTGGGCGGTGGACCACGCTCGGGCCCCCGACTACTGGTTCCCGCGCCAGTGCCCACGCGCGATGGCGTGGGTGGAACCCACCACCAGCGCCGAGGACCGGGCCTGGCTGGGCACCGACCGGGTCCACGCGATCGAGTTCGGCTGGCTCGGCCGGATGCAGACCGCGCGGCTGTACGCGTACCGGTTCGACGCGCGGTCGTTCCGGCCGTTCGGTGACCCGCCCAACGCACACGTGGCCACCGAACCGGTCGAACCGCTCGGCCCACCCGAGCATGTCGGTGACCTGCAGGCCGCGCACGAGGCCGCCGGCAGCGAACTGCGCCAGACGGACAACCTGTGGCCGTTCTGGCGGCAGGTGGTCGCGAGCACGCTCGGGTTCAGCGGCATCCGACTGCGCAACGCCCTGCCGGAGCCGACCTGAATCACCCGAACCGTCGAAGCCCGCCCGAGCCTGCGCCCGCACTGGCCCGGTCCACCCCGGCGGCCTGTACCGACCCGGCCACCGACGGGTAACGCAGGGCCGTGCCCGCGGTCGACCACCCGGACCCGGCGGCGTCACTCCGCCGGCGCGGTGGCGTGACTC